>DHKM01000006.1:0-6375 GCA_002404835.1 Caryophanales bacterium UBA4694
GGCTTTTTATCGCATTTTTTGGAAATGAACTGTAAAAATAAATTTCACATCTTATTGTATTGGTAACTTAATATGGTGCCATTCATTTCAATCGGATTGGCCAGGATATTGTTTATGTAAATGCGTTATGCTGCCTTATTGAAATATTTTCAAGTGCTTGTTTTACTATTGCTTGGAACCGTTGCATTGAGGGTGGTAATGCTGTATTTTTAGAAACGGATTTTTCAGTACTACGTATTGTGGAACAAGACTGTTTTTCTGTTTGAATACTGGATTGTATTCTTTCACAAAAAAAGCCTTGGAGAAGTTTTTGACTTCTTCCAAGACTTTGGTTTTATTTGTCTTCTTGTTCTTCTTTCCTCTGACGGTATCCGCCGTATCTATGGCCGTATTTGTTTCCGTATCCGTAGCCATATCCGTATCCATAACCGCCGTATCCGCCTTTTCCGTTGTCTTCGTCCGTGGTGACCATGGTCATGACGATACCAAGGATGTTGATGTTCTTCTCTTCAAGAGAATTGATGGCAGAGGCGACTTTGGATTTGTAGGAGATATGCTGGGAGCAGACGACAAGGAATCCATCGACATAGGGTCCGATGAGATAAGCGTCGGAAACGACAAGGACCGGAGGTGTATCCAAGAGAACGTAGTCGTATTCTTTTCTCAGTTTGTTGATGAGTTCTCCCATCTTAGGAGAACCTAGGATCTTTCCTGGGAATGGTGTGTGGCTTCCTGCGGTGATGACATCGACGTTGTCGACTTGGTGGATGATGTCGCTGATTTCGTCGACATCTCCTTTGACGTATTCTACGACACCGATCTTGTTTTCGATGTGGAACAGCTTATGGATGACAGGCTGTCTTAAGTCTAAATCGACAAGACAGACTCTGAGTCCCTTTTCGGCATAGATGTGGGCAAGGTTGCAGGTAAGGGTGGTTTTTCCTTCTGCTTCCTGGGCAGAGGTGATGGCGTAGCAGCTGATCTTTTTATCTACGGATGCGAATTCGATGTTGGTCTGCAGACGGATGATGGCGTCTGCTTCCGGAGAATCGAAGTCCTTGATCAGTCCTGCGGAGACGATTCTGTGCTGGGATTCATTATTTGGCATGTTTCTTGTCTCCTTTTTTGTTGTCGTCGTCATCGTCACCTGTATTCTTGTCCTCTCCGTACTTAGGAATCATACCGATGACTTTGTATCCGGTGAGATTCTCGAGTTCAATCTTGGAGGAAACATGGACATTGGTGAGTTCGCGGATGATGCCATAGGCAGCACCGACGACTGCGCCGATAAGGATACCGATCAGAGAAATGACGGCTGTGCTTGTTGAGGTATCTTTGGCTTCGGATGCTTTGGAGGAAATGTTGACAAATCCTTTAGCCGAGCTCATCTGAGTATCGCCTCCATCGATGAGTTCTTGGGTGGTGGTCATGACCGTATCGACAAGATCCTGGGACATTTTGGCATTGGATGTTGTGGCAGAGATGTCGATGAAAAGAGAAGTATTGGTGGTGCTTCCGAATGTCGGCATGCTTGCCGTGTATTTGACTTTGCTGGTGTCGAGGGTACCGTTTGTGGTGAAGGAAGTCTTATATCCGAGTTCGATCATCTTCTTTCCGACTGCTTCTTTTACCTGACCTGTAGTGCAGTAGTTGTAGATGACACCTGCCCAGGTTCTGGCGTCGTTCAAAGTGGCCTGATCCTTGTTGATGAGCATGGTACCGGTGGACTGGTATTTCGGTTTCTTGATGGCTTTTCCATAGGTAACACCGCCGGCTAAGCCGACAAAGAGACAGATGACAAGAGCAACCCAATGCTTCTTGATCATTCTCCAAATATCGCCTAAGGTAATTCCGGATTCTTCTTCGTCGATATCTTCCTGTTCGATTTTGGCGTTGTTGCTTGGTCTAGGAAGAGAATAGTTTTCGTTTTCGCTATCCATTAAATAATTCTCCATTTCTTTGCAATTATAAACTTGATTTCAGCTTGTTTTCAATCCTTATCGAATTAAGTAGCTAGGATTGATATAGGGAAGTACAGATTGGACTGTGCTATCGAACTGTGGATTGCCTTTTATGAGTCCGTAATAGAGACTGATCAGGACAATACCGAGAGCAATACGGTAGATACCGAAGATATTGAATGTCTTTGTTCTTAGCATCTTCATGAAGAACTTGATGACGACTAGGGATACAGCAAAGGCTACAGTCATTCCGACTAGGATGACGGCAATCTGTGTACCATTGATGGATGGTTTTGTCATACCGAACTTCACTGCTTTGACTAAGGAACCACCTAACATGGCAGGTACCGACATGAAGAAGGAGAATTTGGCTGCTGTTCTTCTGTCAATGGAAAGAAGGAGTGCGGCACAGATGGTGACACCGCTTCTGCTGGTTCCCGGAATAAGTGCCAGGACTTGGGCAAGACCGATGATGAGGGCATATTGGATGGATAGCTGATGGATGGATGTGATGTTGAAAATCGGATAGTTGGAATAGTTTCCGTAGTCCTTGTGTTTGTCTTCATCCAGTACGGTATCGGATTCTCGGTTGAGATGGTATCTTTGCTTGATCATCTTTGCTTTTCTTTTGAGGAGGTATTCGATGATAAGGAAGATGATACCATAGACCATCAGTGTTATTGATACGGTCAGGTAGCCATAGAGATGCTCTTCGAACCAATCATCGAACAAGAGTCCGATGACTCCGGCTGGAATGGAGGCGACGAGGATTTTAAGCCAGGTGTTCCAAATCTCTTTTTTCTCTTCTCTGCTTTTCTTTTTGCCAAAGGGCCATAATTGAGAGAAGAAGTTGATGATGACTGCCAATATGGCTCCTAGCTGAGTGATGACAAGGAAGAAGTTGAAGAAAGCCAGTTCATCTGGAGTCGAATTCGGTAAGGGAAGGAATTCCTGGAGAATGAGCATGTGTCCTGTTGATGATACCGGTAGCCATTCTGTGATTCCTTCTACGATTCCGAAGACGATGGCCTTCAGGATTTGAATGAATGTATCCATAAATTTTACCTTTCGGATATAGATATACATCTATCCTTATTTAAATATATATAAATAAAGATTAGTGTCTTGAAATTATAACAAATTGATATAGTAGGTGCAAACCGCGATAGGGCTATTGTCGGGTTCTTTTTTGTTTTTCTTCTTTTTCCGTTCCTTTTTCGTTTTTTTAGTGGATGAATCCATTCTTTTGTTTGGTTTGATAAAGAACTGATTGAATATCAAATTTGGATAGAACACTCTTGAATTAGTCTTCTTTAGTTTTAATACTTTGTGGTAAATATACGTTTGTTTAAATAATGACTAAAAATATACACTCAAATTTGACATTGGTAGAAATCGATGCTAGATTATTTTTGAACCCCTTACATAACGGGGATCTATTTAAGCATATGAAATTTGTCTCCTTATACGTTCCGTAAGGGAAACAGATGGATGCTTAAACTGGATTGGCGTTTAAAGGAGACGCTGCTTTTTATGAAAAAGGAAATGAATTTGAAGTCGAGAAGGAAGTGGATTATGGGTGGCTTGGCTGCATTTGCCAGCGTTGCTCTTCTTACCACTGGTTTTGCAGTTTGGGTTGTCGGTGTACAGCAGAATACTAAAGACGGAAATGTTCAAGTTAAAGTTGATACTGCACTCAATGAATCTTTATATTTTGAGATGACACTAAACGATAAGGATATCGTATTGGCCGAAGATAAAGAAGTCACCGATGGCTTTGTCAGGGCTACAAAATCCTCTGAAGATGGTGCCGTTCAGATTGCTGCCAATCCTTTGCAAATCAGTTTTGAAAATATTAGTATCAAATATGGTAAAGATTCGACTTTAAAACCGACAAAGATCCAATTTTCTTTCAGTGGTGATAACGCCGCTGATGTGACCACATCTGTAAATAAAACAAAGCGTGAAGGAACAAGCTGGAATTATATTTTTGCTCCTATTGATCTCGCGTTGCCTACTTCTGGTGATAATACTGAAGCAAAAAAATATGAAGAGGATGCAAATGGTAACGTCACAATTACTATGAGTACTGTTACTGTTGATTTTCGTTGGGGCGATTATTTTGGAAATTCTGAATCCGACCCTTCGAAGAATGATTCTCCATGTACTTATTACAATTCAAAATATGATAAGGACACTGCATTATACGAAGATTCTGTAGCCATTCAAGAAGAATTAAAAGCAATGCATGATGCACTGGATGGTAAGACTATCGGTTTGAAGGCCACTTTGGTTGCATAAGGAGAAACCTTATGAAAAAATTAAAGAACGGTAAAACGATTGGAATCGTTACTGCTAGTTTAGCTGCGGTATCATTGTTTGGTGTTGGTTTCTCAGCTTGGGTTATTTCTGGAACAAAAGGGGATACTACTAAGGATATCAATGTTACTGTTGCTGAAATTCAGGATAAAAGAATTACGTTGGCTTTGACTTCCTCACCTGTAGATGGTTCTCTTGTGTTTGATTCTGCTACTAATGATAATAAAGGAGATATTACTACAGCAGCGGATTCACAAACACCGAGCTTGAGTTTTTCCGTGAATTATACTGTCACTCTTGGAAACGGTGTTAAGGACTCTGATTTTGCTGTTAAGGCGAAATGGGTTTTGGGCGATAATTCTTCGGCCTTGAGTGATGCAATAACTAATAATTATTTGGAGTCACCATTATCTACAACAGATACACAAATTTCTACCAAGGATGGTTTAAACCTTAATTATACTGTTCCAACAGGAGAAACAACAGAGACTAAGATTTCAACGACTGTAACTACTTCTGATTCTTCTGATTCAAAAGTCTATACAATGAAAACAACATTCTATTTTGCTTGGGGAGCAAAGACCGAGCATAAAAATCCAAGTTTATATGATGATAATACAGACCATACAAATGCGGCTTTGACTGCTTTGAAGGAATTGCGGAAAGCTAATGGAGCCAAGTTTACTATTGTACTTACTCCTGAATTATCTGCTGGAACCAAGTAAATTCGAACCTAAATGTCCGTAGTTGAAATTATCACTTTATTTATCACGATTGTTTGTCTACTTAGTTTCTGTGCCGTGTTTACGATTCTGTTCCGTCACTATTACATGTCGAACATTGATTCGGTGTCTTCCGGAAAGGAAGACATCGAATTGATCGATAATGCAATTGATGAAGAAAAAGAAAAGCATAACAAAGTAAAGAAGGCATGGAAGGTAGTAGGCAAGTTTTTTTCGTACTTGGTTTTGATTTTTGTTCTTGGGGTATTCGGATTATCTCTTTATTCCAGGATTCAGAACAATTCGATGCCGTTTGGTAATTCCACGATGGTTGTGATTGCTTCCGGATCTATGTCGGAGAGAAACAACGATATCATCAAGAGCCATCCGGAGTTAACCAATCAGTTCGATACTTATGACATCATCGGTATTGAGAAGTATGGCTCTAGTTCCGATGTCAATCTCTATGATGTTGTTGCCTATAAGAACAA
Organism: Caryophanales bacterium UBA4694; assembly: GCA_002404835.1. Lineage (GTDB taxonomy): Bacteria > Bacillota_I > Bacilli_A > RFN20 > CAG-288 > Enterosoma. The sequence continues at coordinate 5,494 of DHKM01000006.1, forward strand.
GAAGAATGTTACGATTGTCCATCGTATCATCGAGATACGTAAGGATAGTGAGACTGGTGAGGATGTCTATCTGACTCAGGGTGATTCCAACCTTGCAAGCGACAACGTCGGTAGTTCCCAGTATTCCGGCTATCTGACCTATGACAAGATCATCGGCCGTTATGATGGTAGGAGAATCAGGGGGCTTGGTATTTTTGTCATCTTCTTACAGTCTCCGGCTGGTATCGTTACGGTATTGTCGGTTGTCTACTGCCTCTTCATGTTCGATCATTATTCCAGCAAATACAAGAAAGCCATCGTCGAGAGGACGAACATGCTGGTGAAGCTGATCGATTATGACTTGAGTAAGGAGAACGCAGATGATGTTCTCTCCAATTACAATGAGACGCTTCTTTATAAAAATCAGCTTTATACGTTCCAGGACGGAAAGTTTATCGGAAAGAAGGGCAGTGATACCGAAGTCAAGAAAACGGATCGTTATATGTTCTTGATCAAAAAGGACAAGGGACGGATTTCCTTGACGATTACGGATACTGTGAATCATTCGACCCGCCGTTATGATGATATTTCTCCTGAGGATGCAAAGAATCCGGAGAAATTCGTTCCGAATGACAAAGACGATAAGAAAAACTGAAATTGTGGAGGTAAAGGATGTTCAAGACCCATTTTACAAGAAAGAACTTCATCGCTATCGCTATGACGTTCTTCTATTGTCTTTGTATGTTGATTGCCGGTATTGCCATCGATGGAAACAACCCCTTCTTCAATAAGAACAATCCGATTCAGAACATGGCAAGCAATGTCTTTCCGGTCAAGGACATCAATGGTGTTACAGCCAAAGGTGTTCCTTCCGGCTCGATACAGGCTTATATTCTTCTGATT
>DHKM01000006.1:6488-17656 GCA_002404835.1 Caryophanales bacterium UBA4694
TATGCGGCGGTCTATGGACGGGTATTTCCATGGTCTCCCAGATTTCCGACAAGGCGTTTGGTTATTATCTTGCCAATTCTTATCTGTTCCTTTTGGAGGCGATTGTCTTTGGTCTTCTGATCTATGTGATTCTCGGTTCTTTTGTCCTGAATCTCTGTCTTCTTGTCGTCAATTTCAAGAATATCGATAAACCTTTCCGGTTTTTCGATAATTCTGCTTTAGAAGAGAAGGAGAAAGAGGAACAGGAAGAAGAGGAGAAGAAGGCTGAGGAACAGGGTAAGCTTGCCGAATCGTTCGGAGAAGGAAGCAATAACGGATCTTCTTCAAATGAGAGCGGAAGCGGATCCGGTAGTGGAAACGGAACTCTTTCTCAGGAAGATGCTTCGCCCTTGAAAGAGAAGGAGAGAGTATTCCCCGGACTTTGTTCCATTGACTATGCCAGCATGTCTCTTCCGACGGATGTGTTCGAGAACAATCTTCCTCTGGATGCTTTGTGCGTCCGGTTCCGCAATTATCTTGCTGCGAAGGAAGGTCTTTATTATTCCTTGGCCTTCATTCAGGAGTTCATCGCCGGTCTTGCGATGTCTAGGCTGATTATTCTCGAGGGTCTTTCCGGTACCGGTAAATCCTCGTTGGCTCGTTATTTCTCGGAATTCATTTCGGAAAAATCTTATTTCGAGGCTGTGCAGGCAACCTGGAGAGACAGGACATCCATCCTTGGCTACTACAACGATTTCTCCAAGACCTACAATGAAACGGAATTTCTCAAGAGACTCTATGATGCCAGCTATAAGACGGATCATATCAATGTCATGGTTCTGGATGAGCTCAACATCTCGCGTATTGAATACTATTTTGCAGATTTCCTTTCTGTTCTGGAATATCCGGAAGATGAGTGGAAGATCAAGATCATGCAGTTCCCGTATGATTTCGATCCGCCGGAGCATCTGAAGGATGGTATTCTTCAGATTCCTGCAAACACCTATTTCATCGGTACGGCAAACAAGGATGAATCCACCTTCACCATCACCGACAAGGTCTACGACAGAGCCATTACCATCGACTTCGATGATCGTAACGAGCCGTTTGTTCCGGAAGGAGATTCCGAGAAGATCTCGATTTCCTATTCGCATCTGAAGAATCTGTTCCAAGCTGCGATTTCCAATCAGGAGAATCAGCTCTCCTTGGAGGAATACAAGAAGTTCAAGACGCTTACGGACTATACCTATGAGATGTTCGATCTGACCTTCGGTAACCGTATTCTGCGTCAGATTCAACTTTTTGTTCCGGTCTTCGTCGCCTGCGGCGGAACAAAGGAGAATGCGCTCGATTTCATGTTCTCCCGCAAGGTGATTTCCAAGCTTGAGGGTCGTTTCGAGGATTATATCAAGGATGGTCTTCTTGATCTCAGGACTTTGATCGTCAAGACATATGGGGAGAACAGTTTCCCGCAGACCAACCATCTGATCGACAAGTTCGTCCGCAAACTTTGATGAGGTACTATGATTGACAGAAATGATTTCCTTTTCCGGTTCAGCGAAGGTCTTTTCTCAGAACTGTCAAAGGGTTCTGTCAGTCTTTATCGTGCCTTGGATTCTTTTGTCTATTATCAGAAGTACAGCTATGACAAGGAAAAAGCCAACCTGGAGCAGCTCAAGACTCTTACGGATAAGATCCTCTCGATTGTCTATAATCCGCATATCAAGGTGGAGACAAACGAAATCATCCAGAGAAGCGAACTGAGCGGAAAGCTGTCCCATGACTCTTTCAGCGAGACGATGCGTGATCCTAGGCTCTGGAAGGAGAAGAGGGGAAGCATGGTTCCGGAGTATGTCCATACGGTCGAGACAATCGACAGCATCGATACCTATGAGAACCGCTTCATCTGTCTTCTTGTTTCTGAGATCTATGAGGATGTAAAGAGCCTTCTTGATGATCTTGCTCCGAGTATGGAATCCATCGAGGAGCATTATCAGAACAAGACGCTTACGTTCGGGGAATTCTCCATGATCCGGGATATGCAGAAAAGGGACTATCCGTATTCTTCCTTTGTCTTCGATAACATGGGTGAGGCGGATGAGATCGAATCACTGGCCGGCAAGGTAAACCGCAGAGTGAAGAATCTCAAAGGTACGGAGTTCTATAAACTTGTCTCCAGGCATGCCATATCCAGGAATGTCATACCGACCAATATTCTGATCCACGATAATCTTTATTCGTATTGTTATCGGTATTATGTCTCGAATTATATGAGAGAAGAGAAGGAAGACAGGAAAAGGCAGGTCCTTTACTTCAACTATGTGCTTGTCTGTCTTCTTCTTGGTCTCAGGAAGAAGGAAATCCTGACGGAAGGGAATTCCTCATTCTTATCGGATGATGGTGTTCTTTCCGTTTCCTTGGATCATCTTGTCTACGGGCCTTTCCAAATGGAGGTATGTTCGGATTCCAAAGATCTTTCCGTCATGATCCGTGTCGTACTTTCTTTGGATAACGGAGAGACAAGAGAGAGCGGATACTCTCTTCTTGTCCGGGATATCTATACGCAGAACAACAAGGAGCAGATCAAGAGGATCAAAGCCGAGAAGGAGAATGAAGGGTATCGGTTTATCCTGGTAACCGGAAACAACATCGTGAAGGATTATGATTCCATCCTGACTTTGTCTTTCCATCGTCAGGATGGGGAGAAGAAGATCAGCGATCTTCTTTCCTCAATGACGGTCTTGATGGATGGAGACAGGAAGCTGTTCTCTGGCTATTGTCCGGTATGCGGACATAGGCATGTCCGTTTTGATGGCATGGACTATGTGTGCAAGGACTGCAACAGCAGGTATGTAATCTCCGATGTCGGTGGAAGATCCCTATTATGGATCGAATCTTTGAGAAGGGAGTGAGGATATGGAAAACAGTAAGGAATCTTTCTCCCTTTTCATGAAGGAGAAGGAAAAGAAAGAGGAAGTCAAAAGAGAGGTTGTCCTTTCCGTCGAGGATCTCCATAAGTCCTATGGGAAGAAGGAGGTCCTCAAAGGCATCGATCTAAAGGTCTATCGCGGAGAAGTCTTCGGCTTCATCGGAAAGAACGGGGCCGGTAAGTCCACGACCATCGACTGTATCGTCGGCCTGAAGGACTTCGATAAGGGAAGGATTATCCTCAACGGACATGACGTCAAGGAGAATCCTATTGATGCCAAGATGTCACTTGGCTATGTGCCAAGCGAACCTGTGACCTATGAGGTCATGACGGGATTTGAGTACCTGCGCTTTGTAGCCAGCAGCTATGACATGTATCAGGAAGCCTTTGACAAGAACATGGATTTCCTGAAGAACAAGTTCATGATCTCCGATTCGGATCTGAACCGGAAGATCAGCCAGTATTCCCATGGTATGAAGCAGAAGGTCTGTCTGATGGCATCCTTGATCCACAACCCTACCATCTGGATCCTGGATGAACCGACGGTGGGTCTTGATATCATCGTCTATCAGACCTTGATGGATATGCTAAAAGAGTTTGCCAGAAACGGCAGGACCGTCTTTGTGACATCCCATAATATCGATCTGGTTTCCAGGATATGCAACCGGGTAGGTATCATCAACAACGGTGTAGTAAGCGAGCTGATCGATTTCAGCAAGGAGCCGATGAAGAGAAGACTATTAAGCGATATTTTCTTCAAGACGTATGCAGTAGAAAAAAAGAAGGAAGGCTAGTACATGTTTCTTGAGCTTCTGACCAAAGAGTTCATCGAGAGAAGGAACAAGGAGAAACAAAGTCTTGGTATGACGGTGTTCTCCGGTGTTTTGGCTGTTCTTTTTCTTTCCGGTTTCATCGCCTTGGAATGTTTCATTGCCATCACTTTGGATAAGAAGCTTGTGAAGTATTCGTCTTATGGTTCGTTCGATTTTCTGGTTCTGTTCCTCTTTCTTCTGATGGTTGTCTCAATCGTCTTTACGATGGTAAAGGCCAGGAGTGTCATCTTCGATTCCAATGACAATGCGGTCACCCTTCCTCTTCCGATTGCCCCATCCACGCAGGTCATGAGCAAGGTCGTCTACCTTTATATCGAGGCTGTTCTTTTCGGACTGGTGAGTATGACTCCGCTTCTTTTCTGCTATGGTATTTCAAGAAGCTTCATTCCTCATTACTATATTTTCTCCATTCTTTTTCCGGTCTTCATTTCCTTTTTCTCGACTGGTATTGCTTTGGTCTTCTGCCTTGTCTATCAGTTGGTCTACAGGCAGGTGAAGAAGAGTGATATTGCCCAGTTTGTCTTGGCCTGTGTACTGGTCATATTTTTATGCTATCTTTATCAGTTTGTCCTGAATCTTTTCCTGACTGCTTTGAATGACTCTTCCATAGGAGGCATGTTCTCGTCTTCGTTTGTAGAAAGTCTTCATAATGCCAGGTACTATTTCCTTCCGGTCTATCATCTTCTCGATCTTCTGATCGAGAAGACCAACATGAAGAGCGATATTCTGATTTTCCTTGGTGCTTCTCTTCTTTCTTTGGTCATCGGCATCGGATCTGTCAGCGTCGTCTTCTATCATGTGGTGAAAAGGGACAATGATTCTTTGGATAGGCAGAAGAAGGACAAGGTGAAGAAGCTGAAGCTTCTTTCTCCTTATAAGGTCCTTTTGAAGAAGGAAATCGATCTTCTCTTCAAGGATGAGACCAACCTCTTCTCCTATACTTCCCTTCTGATCCTCTGCCCGTTTCTGACTTATGCGGTCATCTCGAGTCTGAATTCCATCATCTACGACAATCTTAAATTCTATGCGTCCTATTTTCCCGAACTTGTCTCCGGAATCAATCTGACTCTGATTCTTCTTTTCTCCGGCGTCATCAATTCTTCGGCTTCCATGTCCATGACCAGGGAAGGAAAAGCCCTGATCATCGTCAAGTATCTTCCTATTTCGCCTTTGAAGCAGATTCTAGCCAAGATACTGATTCCGGTCCTGTTTTCCTTTGTCTCATTGCTGGTTACGGAGATTGTCCTTGTCTCTACAGGCATCATCACGCTGCCGGTCTTCTTCTCTTCCCTGTTCATCGGAAGTCTCATCCTTCTTTTTACCAATGCCTTCGGACTTTACGCGGACATGCATGATCATACCCAGAACAGGAGAATCAGGCTTTCGTTGCTGAACGAGGCAATCCCGCTTGTTCTGCCTTTTGTCCTGTTTATCCTCTTCTTCCTTCTTTCCGTCCTTTTCCATCTTCCTTCCTGGGCACTGTATCTGATTGTCTCCTTGTTTTCGCTTCTTGTCTTCTCTCCGTTTCTTATCGGAATGAAGAAGAGATACGAGAGAGCCTTTATGAGAATGGAGGTGAACAACTGATATGAAGAAAAAGACACTTGTGATTCTTCTTGTCATTCCTTTCATCATCTCCCTTCTTACGTTTGCTTCCATCAAGATCCTGGACAATCAGGTTGCCGTGGATATTCTTGGCATCCAGTGGGATTATCAGGATTACGAGGGGTTCCAGGTCAGTGACAGAGGCTATGAACTCAAGGCAAGTCCGATCGTGGATCCGAATCTGATTCTTGCTAACGGAAACTCTCTTACCTGGAGCACAAGAAAACTGGATGAGTCAGACGAGGAATGTGCCAGAATCGAAGAGAAAGACGACAGATTCTATCTTTACGCATTGAAACCGGGTGAGGTCGAGGTCATCTGTTCCAATGAGAGAGGCAGCAAATCCAAGCATTTCATTGCCACCATCTTCGAGGATGGTGCCATGATCATCAATCCGGTAAGGAAGGGAAGCTCAAGCAGCATCTCCAAGACGAAGTATTACGGGCTTTATGACTATGATTCCGACGGGAGCAAGGTGAAGTCTTATTGCGACATCGCTTCGACTTCCTATCTGGATGACGGATCAAAAAGCAGCCGTTCTGCTCTTCTTGAGAAATCCGACAACGTGGACTACAAGGACGGAAGGATATCCTTCCTCTCTTCCGGAGAGGGATATGTGACACTTGAGGAGCCGGAATACCATTACCGGTCCACGTATCGGTTCTCCATCATCGACGGAATCAATGTCTACTCCTATTCTGACCTTCTTTCTGCGACGAATCTTTCCAAGGACGGCGAGAACGTCGTCCTGCAGGTGAATTTGGAATCCTTGAAGAACACGTATCAGAAAGACGACAAGGGAAGATACATCGATAGGAAGCTTGAGACAGCCAAGGATAATACGGAAGTCTTCGGAAACTATGATTTCTCGCTTCAGAAGTTCAGTTTCGACCAGGAATACTATTCTTTTGATACCACGTATGATTCCACCTATATCGATCAGTACAATTCCACTAAAGGCAGTGATTATTCCAAGAAGGTCCATGCCGGAATCCATCTGAGGAAGAATCTCTACGGAAATGGGTTTACCATCAACATGAACGGGCTCTGTTATCCCAATTTCGGTGAGATCGACAAGTTTACCGGAAAGCTGGTTCCTAGACATAATGACGGAAGCTCACCTTATTACGATTATTTCTTCGGACCACTTCCGTTTGTCTCCATCGGAGATATGAACAGTATGCCCCTTGTTACGGCTTTGGGTCAGGACAATTCCGGTATCTATGTGGATGACGACAATGTCGTCATCGACGATGTGAAGCTTTCCAACGTCGATGAGGTGGACAATCTCTACAATCTCTCCTATACGGGTAGTATCGTGGATGTGAAGGGAAAGGATGTCACCATCCGCAATTCCGTATTGTCAAACGCCAAGGTCTGTATCCGGGCCTATGATAGCGACAATCTTACAATCGACAACTGCATTCTGAAGAATTCCGGCGAGTTCACTCTCCTTGTCGGAAGCGACAGGAAGAACGGATACAATACCGGTAAAACCATTCAGGAAGCCGGCAATATGTCCTTTGCGGATTTCTATGATGATACAAGCGAAGATAGGACAGATACGGCAAACGGAAGGCTAAACGCCTTCCTTTCCGCCACCATGGACGGCAAGATCCAGGATAAGGACTACAAGTCGGATCTTGAGCTGGTCCAGAAGTATCTGGACAATACCGACAATATCCAGTCCGATCAATATGCTAATAACATCCGGGTGAACAATACCTTCTTCGGAAGGTCAGGTGTCTTCTCCATCGCTTCGGAGTCGATGTTCAACGGACCGTTACTTTATGGAAAGATCCCAAGTATGATCACCGGCCTCCTTTCGATGCTGGATGCTCCTCTTCCGGAAAAGATTGCCGGAACAAGCTATCCGGTCCATGTGACACTTACTGGCGATACTAGGTTCTACGACTGGAAGGACATCGATAGTATCGATGTCTCCTCCCTGATCGAGGAGAATATCTCCAGGACTCTTATGGAGATGGGATTCGGAGACAAGAACATCACAATCGATGACATCTTCCCGATGAAGAAGGCGTTGAAGAGGAAAGCTTCCGGACTTCTTTATCAGAAGGACGGCAAAAGCTATATCAATACATCGATTGCCTATTATGGCGGAGGGCTCAATGTCTCCAAAATCGAAAACAATAGCGATAAGACCTACAATACCTATTCGGACGAAATCGAGGTCTCGCTTGTGGATGAGCAGATTCAGGACAACAAGGGTGGTGGCTATAGCTCGCTTCTTGTCGACTGCGTCCTTGTCACCATCGGCTCTCATCCGTTCCGGTTTGTCATCAATGGATCAGAGGAGAAGGATAGTCCGATGCTGTTTGATCAGGTTCCGTCTATCGACGGATTGAAGAAACATCTTCAGGAGATTGGAAAATGAAAAAGAAAACAAAACGATATCTCGGTTTATTTGCTGTTATGGCTTTTTCGCTTTCTCTTTCTTCCTGTTCCAACTCCTTCTTCGGTGGAGATGCCTCCTTGCAGATCAAGGATGTGACCCATGTCTATGACAGCGAGAGCGGAAATACGATTGTTACGATCACCTTCATGGATGAGGATACGGCTCCGGTCACTTTCCTGATTCCGAGAGGAATCTCGGGAAAGGACGGTGTATCCATCAAGGATGTCACTTCCAGGATGACAGCGGATGGAAAAAGCATCGAGCTTCATATTTCCTATAGTGATGGAACAATACCGGATACGGTGATTTCCGTCCCTGTCCTTCAGGGAAAAGGAATCAAGGAAGTAGAAGTGAACAAAGACGAGAATGGGAACACCACCATCCAGTTCACCTATACGGATGATACCAAAGGGGATGTGATCACGATTCCCAAAGGCGACGACGGAAACGGAATCGAATCCTTCGATGTCGTAGGTCCGGATAGGGATGGCGTGACCAATATCACCGTCACTCTGACGGATGGTACCGTCAAGGAATTCTCTGTCCAGAACGGAAGGGACGGTGTATCCGTAAGCAGTATCGCCTATTCTTCTGAGAAAAGCAATCAGGACAAATATGCTCTGGTTGTCACGTATTCCGACGGCTATGAGGAGACTATCTATCTGGATCGTCCCAAGACGACGAGATGGTATACCGGAGCCAGTAATCCCGATGAGGACAGTACGGCAAACGGCAATGCCAAAGAGGGTGACTTCTATCTGAACAAGCTGAACGGATACGTGTATCTTAGAAACCAGGACGGAACCTGGACGTTCCTCTTCGGAATGAAGAACGATGGATCCTCTTCTGGCCTTGAGGTCTATCATACGGTGTTCTTCGATCCTAAGGAAGGCAAAATCAACAACGAGGACGGTATTTTCATGGCATCGGTATTGGACGGAAAGACAATATCGCTTGAGAATATTCCCTCTCCTACCTTTGAAGGCCATAAGTTTGTCGGATGGTATACGAGCTTGGATAATGTGAATGCGGGAAAATTCACGGATATGACTCCGGTATTCGATGATCTGAAGTTATACGCAAAATACGAAGCAATATAAAAGACAGGTAAAACATTATGGTATCCAGATGGAGAATCACTGCACTTCTATCGTTATGTCTTGTAGGCACTCTTGCCTGCGGCTTTTCCTCGTGGATCTATAGTGAGAGTATTTCAGCTTCTACCGGTGAGATTACTGTGGGGGTTGGGGATATAAAGACGAATGCGGATAAGGTCATATTCTTCCAATCTGCAACCGTATCCAGTGTCGGGAAGAAAGGGTTCCGGCATGACGAGACGGTTGTTCTGAAGGAAAACAACAAGGACGTCTCTTATGATGTTTCCTATTATGACAACAATTATGAGATTTCCTCTATCTGGAAAATCAAGCCGTCTTCCATTGTTGATTTCGAGTATTCCATCACACAAAATTTTAAGAATGGTGCTTCATATAATCTCTTGAGTAGCGCTAAAGCCGAGAATCTAACTGCCACTTCTTATGATTCCTATGATGAAGCTTCTAAGAAAGTAGGTGGGAATGTGATTTCAGGTACCTCTGTTTCGAATGTTACCTATGGAAGCGATTGTTTGTCTATGAATATTAGTGTTCCTAAAACGGAATCGGATCAGTATCTTTGTATTACTTATAAAAATACTGTTTCGATTCCCTCGGATTCCGATTTTGAAACTGCTGTCTATGACAAGATTGTTTCGTCAATCCATAGTATTATGTCGATAGATTTCGATTTAGCTTTGAATAAGGTGGTACAGTGATATGAAGAAGAGAGATTTGTTTTATAGATTGATCGGTATCTTCTTTGTGTTTGTCATGCTTTTTTCTGTTCCAAAAGTTTTTTCGGATTGGGTTTATGAGGATAAGACCGGTGAAGTATTGGAAGGGAATGTGAAACCGGAGATTGATACAAAGACACCCGTTGCTTATTCTAAAATCAACGGATCAAATCGATATTTCAGTACGATTGAAGATGCACTGAGAATGACTACCTCTGGGAATGTTTATGTGATTCCTACTAAGGAAGAGACCATCATAAGTTCCAATTGTACAATCAACAAAGGCGTTTCTCTTTATTTGCCCTATGAAGATGATGGGAAAGACAAGCACGTTTGGCAGGATGAGGGGAGAACTACGGATGCGAATGCGATAAAAGTCGGAAATAAAACGTATAAATTTGCAGATGAAGCAGAAAGCGTCTATTGCGTTTCTAAAGTAACCATTGCAAGTAACGTAACATTGACGAATTATGGAAATTTATATGTAGGTGGTGTTTTGGGTAGGAGTTCTTTGGCTCCAACTGGTATGACTGTCGGAAAATATGCTCAGATTTCGATGGAGGATAACTCCTCGATTGTCAATTATGGCACCATAACATCTTATGGATATGTGAAAGAAAAAACAGAAGATAATGGAAGCATTCTTCTTAACTCTGGTGAAAACAATGTATATGGAAAGGTGATTCTTCCGATTGTCATCTATGATTTTCGTGGAGGCTCATATTCTTCATATGCATATCGTGATGATTTGTTTACTGGGAAAACAACAAGGTCTTTGCCATTTAGTGTATTTGATTTTCCGAACATTCAGGTTAAAACTTCTTTTGTAAGTGGCACTGAATTATTGGGTACAATCACCGTTTATGCGAATGATTCTGTTGTTATTCCTAAAAGTCCTTCTGCGTTGATTGGATCAAGTAATTCTTCAGCTTTGATTCGCTTGTCATCTGGAACTGTTACGTATAAGTATAATACTCCTAAGGGATATACTTATGATGATTATAGTAAAACGACGACCGAAAATATGGTGGATCGTACTTCATTTGTTATAAATGGAAATGTCAGTATTGCTAGTATGTCTGTTGAAATTGGACTATCAATTGATACTTCAAAAATTCATCTGCCATTCTCTTATAAATTCGGATTTGATTTTGAATCTGGAACTATTTCGGTTTCCAATAAAATCAAATTTTTGGCAGGATCAATTGTTCGGATTGGGAAAAATGTTCAGTTTAATATCAATGCTGAGACTGCGTTTTATAGTAATTACATTCCCGTAATTACTACAGGTCGTGGAGATGGATATCCACGGTATTCTTCATCGGCGCTTTTGATAAATAATGGGAAATTTAGCATCAATGCTTCGTTCGGCGGAGTGGTATGCTCGGATAGTGAAAATGGTGTTATTGTTACTCAAAATGGGTTCAATGATTCTTTGATTATTACGGAAACCCTGACAGGTGAAACCGGCGGATTAAAAGGAACACATGAGAATCATGAGAATCATGCAAAGTTTACGTTGATTGATAAGAAATCCTATGATCCTAACAGCGAAACAAATATGTTGTATTCTTT
>DHKM01000001.1:0-349 GCA_002404835.1 Caryophanales bacterium UBA4694
CAAGTAACTTTTACATCAATGATACAGTAGTGAGTATGGTCAGTTCTTCTGGGGCGGCAAAACCATCCGATTCCGTAGAAGTTATTGTCGATAATTTAGATAAGTTTCAAGGAATGTATAATGAGACTTATCCTGATAAAATCCCTTTCCATGCTTCAAGTGTTGAAAATGTAATGGATATATTGATTTTGGATGATTGGAAGGAAATGGATGGTTATCTTGTTGATTTCAATGATGATTGTGGTTATGTAGTTGTTGGCTATGATTATGTTCTCTATGATATTCAGACCACAGGTGAAAATCCTTATAAAAATGTATCTGAATCTGTGACACGTTTGTTTGCCTGTTC
>DHKM01000001.1:434-6161 GCA_002404835.1 Caryophanales bacterium UBA4694
TATTCTGTTGATGATAAAAACAATTCAGAAGAGACTGAGTGGGAAAATATTGAATTAAGCAATAATCGAGTAGATGAGAAAAAAGGCTGTGGTAAAATTGAAAATCCGGATCAATATGTTTCGGATGTTTATGGAAAAGGCTATAAAATAGCCAAAGAAAAATCTTTGTCCATGAAAGGATTTACCCAATATAAATTATCTGCTTATCACCACTATGAAAATGGATTTCCATATTCAGAGAGTAATTGTTGGATGGTCTCTGCATACCATGTTTTACAGTATTATACAGATAGTATTTATCAAGACCAAATGCCTGGTTCTGATAAAGAGATTATTTATAATCCTCGTGTCGAAGAACCTCACATATACGTAAAATATTTTGATTCCACTGGCAAATGCCGTGAACTAACAGAAGTAGATGGTGAAAAGAAAGATAAATGGTATTTAACGAATTATGATTTTCCAGAACTTTTTGCTTCAGTCCGAAAGATGGCAGATGAAAAATATGGGAAATGTGATGGCGGGACAACGGGGCAAACTGCTAATCTAATAAAATGGGTTGGTCAAAAATATGGTGCGACATTTAAAACGAATTGTGTTTATAGATGGGGTTATTATGCGGATGCAGTAGCCAAAAACATTGAAAACAACATACCGAGTATATGGTCAACATCCAATGACACTTATGGTTCTCATTCTATGGCTGTCAACGGATACAAATATTATCAAAAGACAACAAAGTTCTGGATATTTACCTCTGTGAAAACAAAACTATTCTATGAATTAAGAGATGGCCATACTTCCGAACCAAGATTTTATGATATATCCGGTCATGTCGGCTTTTCTTGCATAACCTTTGTCTATCCAAAATAGGAGATAAAAAATGAAAAAAACAATTGTTGCATTATTGTTTTCGTCGATGCTGTGTTCTTGTGGCAATGACGAAAGATCCATGGATAAAATGTATTCCATCAATTCCTGGTACGAGCAAGACAAGACAAGCTTTAACCTTTCAACATATGTTGAGGATAATTACATTGTCTACAGTGAAAAGAGTGAAGCAAAAAGATTCTTTAGTATCCATTTCTCTATTTATGAAGATGATGTTTCAAGAGAACCTGTAATCAAAGATGATGATTGTGTCATTATTCTTGAATCCGGAACAGAACTTAAGAAAAAAGAATTTGAATGCATGCTTTTTTCTTCAGAGAATGTAAAGTTTAAGATTTATTTTCCTAATCTTAAGGAAAACCAGAAAAGCAAACTGCTGGAATGGCAGAACGATGGGCAGTTTGATGGTTACATATCGATCAATGATGACAAGTTTATGAATATCGGCGAATGGAGTAAAAAACCGGTAAAAGTTCCATGGTGATAGCTATGATATCGATTTAAAAAAGGATATCAGGGATATTGATAATTTTATGGCAAAACTTGTTTTTTGTGTATGAACTTCTTGTTCTATTAAATAGTTATAAGAGAGCGGTTGTCTAAAACGTTTCTTTGATTATCAAACAAGAAATGCCAATAAAAAAGACTGCTAAGTCTTTCGTTAAATCCTAACGAATTGTTAACAGTCTTTTTTTCATGTTTACTTCTTATAGATTTCTATGACGGCTTTATTTGAGTAGTTTTCTTTGACGATGACTTTAAGATTATGTCCGCTTGGAGTAGTCAAGAACGCCATAATCTGAGAATCGTAGTTGTTCTTTACGACAGTCCAACCATCACTGCTATTGCTGAAGGCATTATAGGCAAGATCAAGAATCTGATCATCCCATGTGCCACCGACAATATCCAATTCACTCGTGTATTTCTTTGTCGTTACATTGTCTGTTCCGAGATAGACAAAAGGAACTGAGAGATTGTCTCCGATGAATGTCGTGACTTCTGTATTGACATCATCGGACCATTTTGCATCATCACCGGTCGGTACCTGGAAAGAGGAGGTATAGTTGATTTCAATGGTATGTTTCTTCGAAGTCCCGTATCCGCTGTAATCGGTCTTAAGATCAATCTTGTATCCGGTTGTCGGATCAACATATCCAGCCTTAAGTTCTACAGAAGTATATCCGAAATAATTGAAGGAGAATTTGGTATATCCGGCAGCTTTCAAGACCTTGTAGTATTCGAATACTTCATTCAGATCGTATGATGTTCCACTGATCTTGTCCCCAACGGTCGTTGTGGCATCACTAGTGGTATAGTCACCATCGCCCATGTAGAAGAACGGAACTTTGTCTGAATGGTTCTGTGTCTTGGAATCAAGGAATGTTTTTTCTGTAGCAGACCAATCGGTCTTTGTTGCCGTAGTGGTGGAAGGAGCATAGTAATAGACATCTATATAAGATCCTGATCCAGATTTATACAGCTTCAGTGCAAGATAATCATTTGTCGCAAGTTTTGTGAAGGCATATAGATATTCGGTAGTCGTGGAATAAGCATCCTTGAAGGCTTCCCATCCGGCAGCTTCCAAATCGGTCTTTGCCAAGGTGAGAATCGAATCATCCCACACACTTCCCTTGATGGTGATGTTGTTCATGGATTTGTATTCCGTAGCGGAAGGCGTGGCAATACCAAGCTTGATGTACGGGATGGTATTTCCGTTGAGGCAGTTCTTCATGCTTGTCTTCATCGCATCGGTCCAATCTGCTGCAGCATCAGCACGGAAGGAAGCGGAAACTGTGATATAAAGCTGAGCTTTGCCCTCGCTGGTCTTTGAAAGCGTCACTGTCAGACTGCAGCCATCGGCTTCCTTGTAGGAGGCAGTGAATTTTTCGTTCTCGATCTTCGGATTTGTCCAAGTGCTATAAGCAGTATTGGCAGCAGTCAACATAGCAGTGGAGAAGAGACCACCGGTGATTGTAGCTGAGGTTCCGCTGATACCGGAAGTCTTGAGAGTGGTGGTATTGAGATAGACATAAGGAACAGTATGACCCTGGAGATTGTCCTTCATGAACTGTAAAGTCGTATCATCCCATTTTGCAGCATCGCCGGTAGGTGCAACATAAGGCTTGAAATACTGGATGGAGAGTTTGCAGTCGCCGGAGACGGTTCCGCTATAGGAGCTTATGGATGAACCAGTCAAAGTAGCAACCAATTTAGATCCTGTCGTCGCATCGATGACTTTCTCTGCCTGCATAATATTATAGGAATAATTCCCATAATAATAATCTTCCTCAGTGATAGTCTTGATAGCTGCAGTCCATCCTGCTGCCTGGAAGCTTGAAAGACCTCCATTAAGGACGGCAGTGAAATAGGTGTCACCTGTGATTGTCAGCATGGAAAGAGAATCATCCCAATCAGCCGTTTCGCTTGTCGTACCAAGGTATACATAAGGAACCGTATTGCCATCGAGGTGGTCGGTGAAATTCTGCTTCGTAGTAGCGGACCAATCGGCGCCCTGAGGGGCATTGTATCCTTGAGCATAAGTGACTTCAACTACCGGCTGATCATTGTATGAATTTTTCTTCAGCTTCAAAGACAAGGAGCATCCATCTGTATACATACGGGATGCAGTAAGATCGGAAGTGTTCTTCGTAATCTTCCACTTCAAGTTATCATCTGTTAAGGTAGCATTTTCATTGTTGAGTGCTGTTTCGCAGAGAGTATAAATTTGATCGTTCCAGGTACCGCCTTTGATGTCAATTTCATTGTAGTAACTGTAATAAGAAACTGTCGGAGCCAATGTGCCCAAATAGAAGTAAGGGATGATATGCCCGTCAGCCTTATCGTTGAATTCATCCTTGACATCCTGTGTCCAATCACCGCTTGCAGGAACAACAAAAGCCTCTGTGAAGGTGATTTCCATCTTCGCCTTGGAAGCGGTAGTGGAATAGGAAGAGGAGTATGGAGCTTCGATAGCCACCTTCATGGTTGTTCCATCGGCAAGCGTGACATTGGCATTGAAGGTGGTTCCATAGGAATTTACGCCGGTAGTGATAATCCACTTGTTGGCGTCATCGGTAATCGAGGCATTCGCGGCATTGAAAGCAGTCTCGGCAAGCGTAGTGATCTGATTGTTCCATGTTCCTCCGGTAATGGTGTATTTTTTGGAATACGTGCTCATTTCACCGGTAGGATTTGCGGTTCCGAGGTAGACAAAAGGAACATCGGCAGCATGGTTTCCACCGATATTGAGATTCAAATCATCGATGATTTCCTGTGGCCAGGCACTGGCTGAGGCAGGATTGAACGGCTCATTGTAGGTGGCATCGAGTTCGAGGATGCCGGAGTTGTCATAGAAAACGACGGTCAGACCTTTTGCCGTGTCTGTTGCAGTGAGTTTGCTGGATGCGACCGACACAGTAAAACCGAAAGCCTCATAATCCGTCTTGACGGCATCAAGACGGTTCTGGGTCATGCCACTGGTGATGTTTCCCATGATGGAAAGAGTGGATGTACTGCTATCCCATGTTGGGATGATCTTTGATCCGAGTTCGACATAAGGAAGGATATTTCCGCCAAGATACTTGACCATCATATCTACAACATCCTTCTTCCATTTTGTCGAAGAATAGATGTCGCTGGAAGCGCTGGATTCTTCTGTGCTTGGAGAAACAGTCGGACTGGAAATAGAGCCAGTGCCACTATCGGCTTTGGATGTGGAATCCTTTGCATCGGAATCGACCGTTGTAGACGGCTTTTCGCTGTCCGGTTTGACAGCTGAAGCTGATGTTGCGCTGTCTTTCGGAGCGGTGGAATCGGTCTTCTTGGTCGAATTCTTTGTAGAATCGTTGTTCTTATTGGAAATCGGAGCTTCGGATATCGGTTTGGAAGCAGTCGACTTTCCTGTTTCGGAACAGCCGAACAAAGAGAGGGTCAGAACGGATAATAAGAGCAGTTTTTTCTTTTTCATTTATATTAGCCTCCTAATATATGCAAAAATGATAAGCACAATTTCGCTTTACTGCAATAACGGGAAAATTGCCTTATGTAATAAATACATAAAACCTTAAAACACACAAAATTTACAATATTTGCCTAAATTAAGCCGTTTTTTCGAAATTTAAAAATGTAAAAAATACATAAAGAAGAAAAAAAGAGAAAAAAACGAACATTGTAAAAAGCGCTTTCACATTAAAAATAAAGGTCTACGTGTATTTGCTATTTCAAAAATTGTAACTGGAATAGGAAAAAAACAAGAATTTGCTTTATTTTGATTTTGTAAGGTGAAAAGCGTAGATAAAGAATTCTGTTAGCGCTTTCATACATATACAAAAAAACAGCAGACTAGTCTTTAGCCTGCTGTTTGCATCTTATTTGACGAAAATCTGAAGCCTGGCAATACCATCGACTTCGAGAACCACTACTTTGATCTGCTTGTTTGAAGGAGTCGTCAATACGGCGCTGACTGTGTTATCGAAAGTATCTTTGGTTGTATTCCATCCTGCTGTATTGAATGCCTGATAAGCCTTGTCCAGGTAGCTGTCCTTCCATTCGTCGCCGATGAGATCGAGTTCTTTGGTGGATACGTTCTCGCTCTTCACCGACAAGGTTCCCAAGAACACATAGGGGATCTCGACATCTTCTCCGACAAAGGCCTGAATCTTTGCCTTTGTCTTGTCATCCCATTTAGCATCTTCCCCAGTAGGCTCTTTTACACTGGCTTTATAGGAAACGCTAAGGGATGCCACCTTCTTTCCACTGCTATAGGTATTAGTGACGGTGAGACTGATCTGGTTACCTTCGCTGTCTTCGTATCTTGCATTGAGTTTGATCAGATTG
>DHKM01000001.1:6239-14878 GCA_002404835.1 Caryophanales bacterium UBA4694
GCGAATTCGAGAATCTCGGTGTAATAAAGCTCTGACCCTTTCAAAGTGGTTGACGAAGAAGTGTCGGTTATCGTATATTCACCGTCTCCCATATAAAGGAAAGGAATCAAAGAGGATTTGTTCTCGGTCAAAGCATCCAGTTTTGCCTTCTCGGTGTCAGACCAACTCGCCTTAGCCGGAGTTTCCGGCAATCCTTCTGATTCTTTGTAATAGGCATCGATGCTGGCATAAGGAGAATCGGATGGACCGGTCTTGTATAGTTTAAGATACAGAAGGGAGCCATCCGTATTCTTGGAAAAGGCATTCAAGGACGGGGTGGAACTGTAGTCGTTTTCGATGACCGTCCAACCGGCATTCTCCAAAGCCGTCTTGGCAAGAGAAAGAATCGAATCGTCCCAGACAAGATTGCGGATAGTAAGGTTGTGCATTGTCGGATATTTGGTGAAACTAGGAGCATAGCATCCCATCGGGATATAAGGAAGCGTATGACCGTTGAAGACATCCTTCATGGCATCCTTGATTTCCTGGCTCCAGTCGGCCTGGACATTCGGATTGAAGGCTTCGCTGATTCGGATCTTCATGACGGCTTTGCTTGTGGAATAATCATTGGACAGTTCGACAGAAAGCTTGCATCCATCCTCCTCGACGTTTTCGGCCTTGAAAGAAGACATGGTTTTCTTCACATTTGTCCAACCGGCAAACTGCGTTTCCGCATAATTCAGCATCGCTGCATCGAATTTTCCACCGGTCAAAGACAAATACTGGTCAGCTGGATAAGTCTTCTTGACGTAGTCGACCTGGATGTTCTTGCTGTTGAGATAGACGTATGGAACGGTATGACCGGCAAGATGTTCTTTCATGGAATCCAAGGTGGAAGCATCCCATTTGGCAGCATCTCCGGTAGGCGGAGTATATGGTTTGTCATAAGTGATCTTCATGACGCAGTTTCCGCTGACACCGCTTTCGCTGATGTCCGTTCCGGTTAAGACAATGGAAAGCTTCTCTCCCGTTGAAGCGTTGATGACCTTGTCGGCTCTGAGGGTATCGTATTCATAATAATCATAATAGCTGTTCATTACGAATTCCGTACTGATGGAATAATTCCATCCGGCCTTCTTGAAATTCAGGTAACCTTCGGTAAGAAGCCCCTCATAATAGGTTCCACCGGTAATTGTCATGATGGAACTATCCTCATCGAATACCACTGTTTCGTCCGTGTTTCCCAAATAGACGTAAGGAATCTCATTGCCGTTTAAATCGCTGGCAAAGGCAGCTTTCGTCTCTGCTTTCCAATCCGCGGATTCGTTAACCGTATATTTTGGAATATAGGTGATTTCAAGCTCGGCTTTCTCGTTCAAATCACCTTCGCTCAAACGCAATCTAAATGAACATTTATCCTTGAATATGCGAATGGCAGTAATCATGTCATTGCTTCTCTTAATCGTCCATTTTTCGTCATCAACTAAGGAAGTGTTTTCCTTATTCAATGCCTTTTCAAGGATATTTAATACTTCTTCGTTATACGCTCCACCTGTGATGGTTCCTTTGGTTCCATCGATCGTGAATGTCGGAGACATGGTTCCTAGATATACGTAAGGAACAGTGTGTTTATCACAGTCCATCTTGAAGAAATCGTTTATTTCATTTGTCCAGGAACCATTGACAGGTTCGATGAAAGGCTCTGTGTATTGGATCGTCATCTTTGCATTGTAGTTCTTGGAAAAATACTCTTTTCGCACATGTATTTCGAGTTCCGTTTTATCTTCCAATGTAGCTTTGGCCGTCAGCATTGCTCCATATGTCGTATTGGAAACCTCAACCGACCATTTGTTCTCTTCTTTGGCAATCGAAAGATTTGCCTGTTCGAAGGCAGACTTTGCCAAAGCGGTAATCTGATCATTCCAGACACCGCCTGTAATGGTATACATGTTGTTGTCTCTGTCGATTTCTCCGGTGGGATTTGTCGACCCAAGATAGACAAACGGAATATCCGCGGCATGGTTGTTGATGTTGTTGTTCAGATCGTCGATGATTTCCTGTGGCCACTGGCTTGCCTTCGAAGGATCGAAAGGCTCGGTATATACCGCATCAAGCTGAAGAATTCCTGTGTCGTGGAATGTGACGGAAAGTCCTTTCTCTTCTGCTATTGCTGTCATGGAATCATCTGAAAGAGTGACTGTATAACCGCCGGCTTCATAGCTGGCTTTTGCTTTGTTCAATCTTGTAGACGTCATGCCATATATGTTGTCTCCGATGATGGAAAGTGTTTTTGTGGAGCTTTCATAGATGGTTTTCAAATTTGCTCCGAGATCGACATAAGGAAGGACATTTCCACCAAGATACTTTCTCATATCGTCCTTTATTTTGTCGGGCCATTTGCTTTCTTCCTCTTCGCTGCTTTTTGATGGAGAAGATGTGGAAGGAGAGACGGCACTTGAGGATGGCTTATCCGACTTTGAAGCAGAACTCTTCGAATCCGTCTTCTTGGAATCCTTTGATGTTTCGGATTTCTTCGTGCTTGAAGAATCTTTCTTATCGGATTTATTCGACACCCTGTTGGATATTGGAGCTTCAGATAGCGAGGGCTTATTGGAATTTGTTTTGTTGTCCGAACAACCAATCAGTCCTAAGGCTAGTAAAGGCAAAAGAATGAGTCTTCTGTTTCGTTTCATGATATTCAAATCTCCTAATTCTTGATTTAGAATATGATATTTCATCTGAAAAGAGCAACTTCCAAGTTAGACAAACAAAACCGAAAAATATTCAAGAAAAGCTTTTTCTTGCAAAGAATTTTTGATAATTCGGTGAAAAATTCAGACGAAAAAGAAAATGATTTTAAAAGAAAAGCGCTTACATGTTTTTTCCTTTGCCGGCACAAAAAAGGACTGCCGTATTTCAGGCAGTCCGATTCGGATTACTTCTTTGTGATCTTCATGACCGGTCTTTCATTGGAATCCTTGCTGATGACGACCTTGATCTTCTTTCCGCTAGGTGTAACTAAGGTAGCCTGGAAATTATCATCGTAGTAGTTTCTCATATATGTCCAACCATCAGCCTTCTTGGCTTCGAAAGCTTTGGCGGCAAGATCATAGATGGAATCGTCCCACATTGTTCCGACCAAATCGATTTCAGAGGTCTTTTCCGTGATTTCCGGTTCCTTTGCACCAAGATAGACGAACGGAAGCTCAATTCCATCGCCGATGAAGGCTGTTGTCTTCGTCTTGACGTCATCGGTATATTTGGCATTCTCTTCGGTAGGAGCCTTGAAAACTTCTCCGTACTTGATTTCCATGCACTGTTTTGAACTGCTTGTCTTGAAGTTCAAGGTGATGACATAGCCGGACTCGTCCTCATAGGTGGCTTCAAAGTACGGCTTCTGGTTGATGGTGCTGAATTCGATGGTGTAACCACTGGCAATGAGGGTTTCCAAAGCGGATAGAGACACCACGCCATCCGATACGGTTCCGGTGATGTTTCCAAGGGCTGTGGCTGTAGCATCGGTTGTCTTGTAGTCTCCGTCACCTAGGCAGATGAACGGAATCTTGTCGGCGTGGTTTCCGGTTTCCTTGTTCAGGAATGCAAGCTCCGTATCCGACCAAGCTGCCTTGGTATAGGCTTTTGTTGCTTTTGGAACATAGAAGGCATCAAGATAGCATCTAAAGCTATCGCCATAGACCTGCTTGATAATCTTCATGAAACATCCCGATCCATCCGCATAACGGATGTAGGCGACAAACATATTGGTCTGCTGGAATGTCTTCCATCCCAAACCTTCCAAAGTCGTCTTGGCATTGGTCAAGATGCTATCATCCCAGGTTGTGGTCATCAGATAGACGTTCTTGGAAGAGGTCACTGTTCCAGTAAACGGAGTATCGACACCAAGATCGATGAACGGAAGCACATAGTTGCTCATCGTCTTCTTCATCGTATTCTTTACGTTATCGGTCCAATCAGAGGCCTTTCCGGTCTGATATTTCTCATAGATGACGGCATCCAACTGGATTCTGGAAGAAGAATTCTTCTTGATGGTAACGCTGATCGTGCATCCATCGGTTTCCGTGTAGGAAAGAGTGAAGACTTCATCTTCGATGGTCGGAGTTCCCTTGCCGGCAAAAGCCTGCGTTGCATTGGCAAGGACCTGCTTGTTGTATAGACCGCCGGTCAAAGTGGCTTTTCCATTGCTTCCGCTGACTTGGACCGAGTTCGAGTTCAGATAGACAAAAGGAAGCGTATGATTCAGAAGGACGGTCTTCAATTTCGTGTCAATCGTACTTGTCCAGGCAAGCTGATCGGCGGCTGTCGGAACCTCATACTTGTAGTAGGTGATGCTCATCTTGCAGCTTCCGCTGTTTCCGCTGGTCGTATTTGAAGTCGTGCCGCAGATTGTGACGACGATCTTTTTGTCGACTTCGTTGTCCAAAATCTTTTCGGCGACCACTTTCTCAGCCTTGCTGGTCTGATCCAAGGTAGCAGTCCAACCATCGGCTGCCTGGAACGCAGCCAGTGCACCAGGAAGGACTTTTTCAAACCACTTTCCACCAGTGATGGACAAAGTTCCGGTGTTTTCAGTCCACGATGTCTTTTCGGCTGTCGTATTGAGATAGACATAAGGGATGGCATTACCGTCCAGATGATCGTTGAATGCGGTCTTGGTAGTACTTGCCCAGTCAGCTCCTGCAGGAACCACATATCCCTGGACATACTGACCCTGCAGGTAACAGACATGGCTGCTGTTTTCCTTCAAAGTGAAGTGGAATTCACAACCATCTTCGAATAACTTGGAAATCGTCAGGATGTCATCTTCGAAGGTATAGACCCATTTGTATGCATTATCGGCAATGTTCTGGTTCTCTTTGTCGAAGGCTGCCTTTGCCAAATCGATGATCTGGCTGTTGTATTCGCCTCCGAGAATCGTCAATGTCAGAGAATTGGGAATCCAACTGGACGTCGGTGCCATGGTTCCCATATAGAAATACGGAATCGTGTGGCCACCCATATTGTCCTGGAAATAAGTCTTGATCTGGCTTGGCCAATCCCCATTGGTCGGCGGAACGAAAGGCTCAGTATATTTGATGGTCATCTTGGCAATACGGTTTGTAGACGAAGTGGAAGGAGTCAGGATTTCGACGTGGAACTTGGTAAGATCGCTAAGAAGAATATCAGCCTTGAAAGTCTGACCATAGCTGTTGGTACCCATGGTGATGACCCATTTGTTCTCTTCCTTCTGAATGGAGCTGTTGGCTGCATTGAAGGCATTCTGGGCCAAAGTGATGATCTGGTCATCCCATTTGCCACCGGTGATCGTGTAAGTGGTTTTACTCAAAGATCCGGTAGGATTTGCTGTTCCTAAGTAGACAAACGGTATATCCGCAGCATGGTTGCCAAAATTGTCGTTCAGATCCTGGATGATGTCATCCGGATAGGCGGAAGAAGTCGACGGATCGAAAGGTTCGGTATAAGTGGCAATCAAAACAAGGATCTCGCTGTCCTCCTTGAAGACGACACTGAGGTTCTTCGATTCCAAAGTTGCCGTCATGGATTCATCTGTAGCTGTGACGGTATAGCCGGCATTCTCGTACGTAGTCTTTGCCGTTGCTACGCGGGCGGCTAGGTCTGTAGGACTGATGATGTTTCCTGTCAGTGTCAAAGTCGTGGTGACGCCCTGCTTTACGCTTGGCACGATAGTCGTTCCCAGTTCAACATAAGGAAGGATGTTCTTTCCCAGATGCTTGTACATCAGGTCGACGACGGCTTTCTTCCATTTCGTGGAAGCGTAAATGGCATCCATATCTTCTTCCTGGGATGTCGAACCGGAATCCGAAGAAATATCGGAATCGGAAGTATCTCCGGTAGACGGTGGGACGATGGTCGTTCCGGTATCGGAATCCTTGTCGGTGGAAGGTGCCGTGCTGATTGTTCCCGTATCGCTTTTTACCGGAGAAGGTTTTGTCGAAACGGTGGAATCGGAATCCTTTGTCGAGGTACTGGTCTTTGTTGAGGCGGTATCTTTCCCGGTTGTCGATCCTTTTGTGGAGGCTTTCTGGCTGGTGTTGGAAACAGGAGCCTCACTGTTTATATGGGAAACCGAATTTGAATTCTTTGTGCAGCCTACTAACGAGAGCGCGACAAGTGATAAGAGCAATAGATTTTTGTTTTTCATAATGATACCTCCATGAATATGAAATTAAGATAACCACTTTGCTTTTTTATTTACAATGCTTGAAAAAAGGCAATTTTGAAAAAGAAACCTAATAAAATAATAAGAACTAACTTCTTTATTTGCCTAAATATCGGCTTTTTTCGGCAAAATTAAGAGGAAAACCAGAAACAAGAAGAAGGATTTTAAGTTTTTGATAAAGCGCTTTCAAAATAAGACTGCTTCAAAAACCACTATCCCAAGCAATAGCTGATAACCAAAAAACAGAATTCTGTTTTTAGGATAATCAAAACAAATAAATCAAAATTTCCAAAAAACATGGCAAAAAATAGAAAAACAAAAGAAAATATGTTTTATTTACATATAATTTATCTCGTAGAATAAAAGCCGAAAAATTTTTAACTGAATTGTAAGCGTTTACCAAAAAATAATCTGAATTTTGAATTTACTCAATAAAACAATAAAAAAGTACCAAAAGTTTAAAAAAGTGGTCAAATATCGACTCTTTTTCTAATTTTTTCGGTTTTTGATTCGAAAGAAAATGTTCAGAATTCGTTTCCGTAATGAAAAAAGTAAGTATAAGATAGTGACATTCCGATATTTAGGAGGTTAAAGCTATGAACAAAGACTTTGAAAAATTCAAGAAGAAGGTTCTATTGGAACATTTGATTCGCTCAATTGTCTGGGCAGTCAGCGCAGGACTTGTCTCTGCGGGTGTTGCAATCATGATATTCCACTTTGCATATCCGAAGATTCATCCGCTTGTCATTGTTGCAATCGGAGTTGCTATTGCAGCGGTTAGCTTTGTACTAATCTATAGATTAAGCAAACCGAGCGATACCAAGATTGCCTTGAGAATCGATAAATCGCTAGGCATGAACGAAAAAGTTGCTACCATGATCGAGTTCAAGGACAAGAACGGACTTATCATTGATAAGCAGAGAGAAGATGCACAGGAAAGGCTGAGCAAGAAATCCAGCAAAGCTCTTCCGGTCAGACTTTCGGTCTGGAGCCTTCCGGCACTTATCATCTCTGCCGGTCTCTTTACCGGAAGCTTCTTCACTCCTAAGGCTCAGCAGCCTACTCAGGATGTAGACAATAATAAGAAGGACGATAACCAGGTCGCAGATCCGGATCGTGTCAATTCCGAAACCGAAAAGAAGATCGATGAAATCAAGAAAGATCTTGATGATACCACTGAAGACGGAAACAAGACATTCGATGATAAGGTCAATGATATCCTCGATGATCTCAATCAAGACCTTAAGGATGATATCAACAAGGATTCCAGAGAAGATAAAATCGAAGATGCCAAAGACAAAGTCGATGAGGCTCTCGATGAAGCCAACAAGAACGATACCATCGGCGACAATCTTTCCAAATCCGAAGATGAAGCTCTGAAGAAACTCGGAGAAGCCATCAAAAACAACGATAAGAAAGGAATCGACGAAGCTCTCAAGGACCTCAAGGATGAACTGAAGAATCTTACCGGTCAGGAACTTGCGGACAAGCTTCAGCAGATTGCCGATGAAATCAGAAATGCATTGAATGATTCCTCCATTCCGGAAGACGACGCTACCAGAAAAGCTTTGGAAGATCTTGCCGATACATTCGAAGAGCTCTCCAAGGAAGTCGAGAAGAATCAGGAATCTTCCAAGGATGATGATAAGAAGGACGATGATAAGAAAGACGATTCTTCCAAGGATGATGATTCCAAGAAGGACGACTCATCCAAGGGTGATGATAAGAAGGACGATTCTTCTAAAGGCGACGATTCTCAGCAGGGCTCCAAGAGCGATGATGAGGCCAAACAGGAAGCCAGTGATAAGATCGATGAAACTGGTGATAAACTGAAAGAGTCTGCTGACGAAGAAAAGAAGAATGAAGAAACAGCTGATAAAGTCAAACAAGAGATGGATCAACTCAAAGACCCAACCGATGATTCTCAGGATTCTGATAATCAGCAAGGCCAGCAGGGTCAGCAAGGACAACAGGACGATCAGCAGGGACAGCAGGGACAACAGGGAGACCAGGAAGGCCAACAGGGTCAGCAAGGTCAACAAGGCCAAGGAGAACAAGAAGGTCAGCAGGGACAAGGCGGATCTCAGGGAGAAAGCAGTTCCTCTAGCGGCTCTGGATCTTCTAGCAGCTCCGGTTCTGGAAGTGGATCCGGAAGTGGATCCGGTGGTAGTGGCGCAGGCGCAGGAAGTGGTGACATCACCTACAGAGGAAACGACAAGGTTTACACCAAGGATGGTGGAGAAAGCGAATACGGCGATGTCATCGATGATTCCCACAACGATGCTATCAAGGATAACAATGATTCCAATAAGGATGATTCCGATGATTCCGATGATATCTCCGACTTGTTGGATAAGTATTATGAATACCTCTATGGTTCTGATGACGGTAAAAATCCGTAATCGATAGTCTACAAATAAAATTTAAAGGAAAAAACTTCAAATGGAAAACGAACAGCTTA
>DHKM01000056.1 GCA_002404835.1 Caryophanales bacterium UBA4694
AATACCTATCTTCTCTCCGGAGATGAACTCAATATCCGTGATATCAAAGTAAGCGAATGAAAAATGCCATAGCTTGAAATACAGGCTATGGCATTTGTCTTATTCGGTAGTCCACCAATCAAAGAACATGTTGTTTGAAAAACTAGGATCAATCATTCCAACAACGTTGCAAGCCGGACGACATCGACACCATCCTATCTCTGGTAGGCAAGCTTATCCTTTGTGATTATCATCAGGAAATCAGGCTTTGCATATTCCTGATCGAAATCCGTTGATAATTTCAGTAGCTTTTTCCAAGCCGTATCGATATCGGATTCATCTCCGAGTTTGATTTCAATCGATCGAAGGTTGCACAATCCGATTTACTCTATAATTCCAGCTTATCGAGAAGCTCCCTATCCTTCTTGCTCGAGAAGCAGAGTTTCCAGTCTTCTCCGTTCTTGTCCTCGCTTGACCTGATGCAGTCGTCAAGTCTTTCCATCACGTCCCTGAAGGTGAAGGAACCGAAGGGTCCTTCTTGAGTGACCCTGTTCTTTATCCTGCAGGCCATGATCGTGGAAAGGTAGTTTACGAACTCGCTTCCGATCGTGGTGTAGTTGTCATGCTCCCTTGTCCGTATTTAAGCGGATGAAAAAGGGAAGCACGAAGGAATCCAGGAATGAATCGGGGTTTTTATTGGTGATAGCTTTTCTTTGTATTATCCAATAAAGCTGTATTTCTAAATACGAACGTAGATCAAGAAAGCGATAGATGACAGCAAGGATAGGATTGTTCCCAGTCCTAACTCGGAGATGTTTAGATGCCGAAACAAAGAATCGGCACATAAGAACTTGTTAGTATCATCATAAAGCCTAGGATAAATCCATTTGTTCTGAATAAACGAATAAAAAACAATCAAAGCAAAAGGCATTACATAGAAGAAAAGCGAAAAAGAAAGCATATTATCTTTTTGACTGAGAGTGGAAATAAAGCACATATAAATCCAGATGGAGCAGTAAGCGATAAGGAAACAAAAGCAGGAGATTCCCATTCTTATTGAATTCGAATTTTTTCTTTTCTGTTTGCACATCGTTGATAATCCAGATGAAATCAAAATAAAACCAAACAAAACGACAAGAATAAACAATCCTATGGCATTTTCTTTATTTGTTTCAATATGGAGAACCGATGTGAATAGAAAATAGAGGAAAAAAGCAAAGGCGGAAGAGAAAGTCTCAAGGATTGCCTGATATAGATTGGAAAAGGAAAAACTCGGACAGAACGAGTGAAAAGCAACATCGAGATTCCTTCGGTCTATTATGTAACAGGACTTAAAATAGAATTGTAACGAGCCCAGTAAAAAGATATGACAGAGTGCGGCAGAAAGAAGGAAAACGACGTTCAAGTTTCTGGCAAAGTACGATGAGGATAATACGGAAAACAGTACGTTCAGGATTTCAAGTAAAACGAGGACGATCGTCAGAATGTCGTCGGTTTTTCTCAGTGATGCGGGTCCACATTTTTGCTTCCATCGCTTCTCCCAAAAGAACAAAAGAAGAAACGAAACCAAAGTGACGGAAAATGTGATCGAATAGATAATCGGAAATCTCATGGTCAAAAAGAGAATACAGGGTCTAAAACCGTAAAGTCACTCCATAGAAGATGCATGTGACTATCTGTGGGGGACATTTCGAAAAATCCCGATACCAGCATATTCATTCCTGTAGGAGCACTCGGAAAATGATTCTGGATAAGTAGAAGTATAAGTTCGAATATCCAGCCGAGTCCGGATGAATTGAATACGATACGCATGACAGAGAATACCAAGAGGAATGAAGATGTCAGCCACGATAGAATATCTCCGATATTTAGATGCTTCTCTGTATAATCCAACAATTCCTGGAACGCTGGATTTCCTGCGATTATTGTGGCTAGAATCGTTGTTTTCGAAGGACTATCCTCAAGACTCCCTGTTAAGATTTCCTTTGGTGTAGGTTTCCAGTTTTTCTGATCAGTCCAGTCTTTTATGTTTAAAACCAAACCGAGTATACCCATAATCAAGCTTCCCGAGGCTCCAAAAGTAACTTTCCAACCATTCCAAAAATCATATGGCTCTGATCTCAATAGAAACGGCGTAAGTTGAAGCTTTGTCAACTTATTTTCAAACTCCGAGATATCTTCTATCTTATCTTGAATATCGTTGTTTTGCTCGGATATGATTTTGCTGTTATGTTCTGCTTTCTCGGCATCAGAAACAATGGGCTCTGTTCCGGAATGATAGGGAATAAAGCAACCATCAGAATCGATTGTGCCTTGGCCATACATAGCCAAACCTGTTAATGTAGATGCAGTCTCTTCTAGAAACTCTGCCTGTTCTACTAGCAAAGCGAATTTTTTCTCATTTATCCTACCATTTAGAAAATCTTCCTGTAATCTAGTTTCACAGGAGTGTTTATCAAATAGGATTTCTTTTTCTTGAATGTCGACAAAATCGATGAATCTTTCCTTGTAGATTGTTGGATTGGTTTTTCCTGAGATTTGTTTTATGGTTTGCTTCTGCGGAGAAGATGGTACCAAATCAGAAAATTGGTTTGGCAAAAATAAGCTTACGTATAATATGGAAATTATTAATCTAGTTAATCTTTTCATTCGACCCTCTTTATTTGACAAAATCGATTAGAAGAAGTCTATCATTTATTATTTTGTAAGTCAAATACGAATGTCGTTGATTCCTGATAAAATTCTATTTTCATCCCAGAGTATATGGAAAGAGATAATCCTTGTCATTCAGGACTGTTTCCCTGAGGTACGACGAATATTATTTCAGCTCTCTCGGCGATGTCAGCCTCAAGGCTTCGTTCTTCCGCAGTTTCCTAGCTATGATGAAGAAGAAGAGAAAAGAATTCCAGAAACTCTACAAAGTCAAAGGAAAAGAATTCCCGTTGACCGGAAACTCCAAGTCCTATCATGCATGAGCTTGGAATCGTATTCGAGGTCATCGATTCCGTTGAGAAACTAGCTAAGGAAAACCATGTGAAGGAAGT
>DHKM01000044.1:0-122 GCA_002404835.1 Caryophanales bacterium UBA4694
TGAGCCAGGATCGAACTCTCAATAAGTATATCTCGAGTGCGGCCTGGCAGCCGACTTGTGTTTCTATCTGTCCGGTATTACATCATCCGCTCGATTCCATATAAGGGATCTTGACGTTTTTT
>DHKM01000044.1:253-43187 GCA_002404835.1 Caryophanales bacterium UBA4694
TCAACAATTTTTTTCGATTTTTTCGACTGCCCTTCTTGAAACAAACATACCATAACAAATAATTTTTCTTCGAATAGTTAAGGACAATTAGCGAAGAAGAGTTGGTCAAATTAACAGCTGTTATGCCACAAAAGTTAAGACAATGAAGAAAGCATCTTTTGAATGTTGAAATTACTTAGATATTCACTCGTCCGTTCCACCTAGGAAAATGATTACACCGCGACACGTGTCAAAAAAAGAAGAAAGAGAATACGCCTTGATCAATTAAAAATCAAAGCAATAATATATATTCTGCTCTATTGCTTTTTCTATAATTATTTGTAGTCCGCAAAAAGAAAAAAGTTTTCACGTATCCTTTTCGCCTTTTTTTCGACATTATCCTGTAATATCCGATTGTTTCCAGGGACAACTGTACCTCTCTAATAAGCCGTTTTCCTACCACAAGTGCCTGATATGTTCCTTCACCATCATCGATCATGTGAGAATTCGGAATGATATGTCCATCCATTGCATCGAGGACTCTTCTCATTGACGGCTTTCCGTTTCAATGCATATCGTATAGTCGGACAGTCCTCTGAGTTTCCTTCCCTGAGAATCCTTCCTTGTTTCAGAAGGCTTATTATGGAGAAAGGTTTCGTCGATCCAGAAGACCGGATCCAGCACTATCCTGTCCTAGTTCAATACTGTGAATACCTTCCTGAGCAAATTGATACCCATAGATTCGGCGTTTTTGTTATCGAGAGCGGATACGAGCTTATGCTCTCGTACTAGAAGATATGGATGGGGATTCAATCCACTCAGAAATGGAGATTCTCCTTGAATTGAAGGGAGTTCCTGTTAAAGGATTGAATTTCCTTCTACAAAAAAGGCATGGGTAGTTTCGTATGTCGTCTTTCCTTTTGCCGCCTTTCTTCACGAGCCGAGAACCACAATACGGACATGTTTTTGGAAAAGGGATTGATGAGATAAAGTTCGTCAAGACAAATATCAGGATGATTTGCGTCATACCACCTTTCGGTAGTATTGCATATCATCGCGGAAAGAAGTGTACTATCGTTTTTTGAGTTTCGGAAAAACGGATCTCAGTGAACGGGATCCCACAATTCGTTTGTTTTTTCTGACAATCCGCATATCTTTCGGAAGGGAGGCGAAAACACAAACCGCTAATCCCATAAGCTCGCCTCCCCTCCGACTAATCCTATTTATGCCTTGCAATAAAGGCTATTGTATTATTCCATGAGCCAACCTTGTCAGTCCAATATGCAAAAAAGCGCAAAATAGAAAAGTTCCTTGTATTTTAATACAAGGAACTTTCCGAATGCTTGAAAATTTATTATCATAAGGTTTACAATGTTTTTTATTGATTCTACGCTATTGTTAATTAGAATAACAAAATACAAATCAACCTTACAACGATTTAATTAAAACATAATCCATCGGAAAAGTCAAGTAAAACATTTATTTATTTTTCTCTTCGTGCTGAATTATCAAAGCAACCCTTCTTTCATGTCTTCCCTCGAATGGAACAGCTTCAAGAAACAAATGAATTCGACGAATTATATCTGTTGTACTCATAAAATTTGCCCCAAAAGAAATCATATTCGCATGATTATGTTCAACAATCAAATGAGAAACTTCATCATTGTATCCCACGCCACAACGAATTCCCTTAACCTTATTAGCACAAATACAAACGCCCTCACCGGAGGAACAAATCAAAATGCCTTTATCTGACTCACCTTTTGCAACAGATTCAGCAGCGGCAAAAGCAAAAACAGGATAATCACAAGAATCGTTTGAAAATGTTCCAAAATCTAGCACATTGAAGCCATTCTTTTCTAATTCTTTTTTTACAACCTCTTTTGCTTCAAAACCACCATGATCACATCCTAATGCGATTTTCATACGTTGTTCCTTTCCCAAAATAAGCTTTTTTGATTTCTTCAAATTGTATTTCGCCTTGTCTAACTAAACGTGGTTCTTTTCCAGACAAATCAACCACCGTTGTTGGAATAGAAGAATCACAAGTACCTTTAATAATTCCTTTCAAGGAAGAATCATTTTTAAAGCATTCTTTAACATCATCATAGTCAGACAACGCATCTTTTCCAGACAAATTTGCACTTGTCACTTGAAGTGGATAAGATAAGCCGTTTAGAAAATCCAATAAATCTTTTTTCTTTGGAATTCTAATGCCTACAACATTTGTCCCAAGAGTGGCTTGAAAAGGAACCCCTGCCTTTGCTTTTATTAATATAGTTAGCGGACCAGGTAAGAAAGTGTTCATAACACGTTTTACGTTTTCTGAAATCACAAACCAGTGGTCAAAATCGAAATTTGTCCCACACATTACCGCTATTGGTTTAGTTGGTTTTCTCTTTTTTAATTGATATAGCCTTTTATATGCACTTTGATCATCCCATCTAATTCCTAATCCATATACTGTTTCTGTTGGCAGCGCTAAAATGTATCCATTATCCAATATTTCTTTTGTTTTTATATCTATATAAGAAACATCTATCATTTCTAATGACTTTCTTCATTTACTTTACGTTTACGTTTAAGAATATTAACATAAGTTTCTTCTGGAGCATTTAATTTACGGAAATAAGTAAAGTATTTATCATAATTAAATCCGTAATATTCAATCAAATCCTTTAAAATAAACTTATTATTTTTCTTTCGATCTTCATATGTTTGCCGAATAGCAAGGAATCTCTTCTCGTCGTCAGACGTTGCTTTATCAAAATCTTTGATTTTTTCTGGATTATCCATCAAAGAATCACAATGCAAAATTGCAGATCCTAAAAGTCTTTTGTGTCTTTGTTCTGTTGTTTCTTTTGCCGGTTTGGGTTCTGTTTTTTTAGGTCTAGATCCAGCAACCACTTCATATCTTGATTTCCAAAGACCAATTGCACCCGTAATACGCGATTTTCCCAACACCCTAACAGAAAAACCATTTTGTTCGAAAATTTCAACAGGTGTCAACCCATTTTTCAAACCTTCCATGGCTTTATCAATAAACTCTTGTTTGTAAGAAATTTTTGATTCTGAAACTTTTTCAACATTCGGATTTTTTTTCAAAACAGCTATGGCATGTTTAGTAAATTTTTTATTTTGCATTTGCCGCCTCCTTTTCCTCAATGTTTTTTGACTCTTCTATAGCATATTCATTTTTCAGAACGCTTATGCTGTGATCTGTAGCTAATATTAATAATACCGGAACATTAGCATAATTTTCAAGATGGGAAGCAAAAGAAGATAAAGAAAGTGAAATATCCTTAGCCTCTGAACTAGTAATAAATATTACACCAACCTTCGAAGGATCAGGTGCGCCTTTTTTACAAGCTTCTTTAAACTCATTAATACCAATTTCCAATTTTCCTGGAGCAACCAAAACAATCCTAGTCGGTTTACTCTGTAGTAACTTATCTATTGCTAAATAATACTTCTCATAACCCGGATACAAAATAATATTATTACTATTAAGAGGTGTTTCGCCTTTCTTGCTCTCAATTAGATATTGATCTTCGGGAGGAAGCTCTCGGTTTTTAAGCAAATAATCAATTTGATCTGCCGTTATATTTTCATGCTGAATCAGTGTTTTCGCAATCAATTCAACGTCATCACGATGTTCTAACAAAAGATCACGTGCTTTTTCGTGACATTCATCAACAATTTGTCTTACTGCCTTATCAATTTCAAAGGCAATTTGTGTCGAATAATTTGATTGCGTGGAGTTATAATCACGTCCTAAAAAGACTGAACCTCCAGGTTTCTCATATTGAATAAGCCCCAATTCAGACATTCCATATTGAGTTACCATACTTCGTGCAATTTGAGTTGCTACTTCAATATCATTGGAAGCCCCTGTAGAAACATCTCCAAAGAAAATCTCTTCTGAAGTTCTACCTCCCAAATAGCCGGTTATTCTTGCCAATAATTGATTCTTAGTTAAAAGGAAGTGATCCTCTGCTGGTGTCATGAGAACATGTCCTCCAGTCCGTCCACGAGGAATAATAGAGATTTTTTGAACTACATCAGAATAAGGCAAGAAAATACCGATAACTGCATGCCCCGCTTCATGATAAGCAACCTGCTTTTTCTCATTTTCTTCCAAATGTGTCTTTTTTGCAGGACCAGCAATAGCACGATCAATCGCTTCATCAATATCTGAAGTAGTAATCATTGTACGATTGCTACGAACAGCAAGGATAGCAGCTTCGTTCATAATATTTGCTAAATCAGCACCAGAAAATCCAACAGTTCTGGTAGAAATGGCATCAAATGAAACATCCGGAGCAAGTTTCTTATTTCTAGAATGGACTTTTAGAATGGCTGCTCTTCCGGCGCGATCAGGTAAATCAACGGTAATACATCTATCAAAACGACCAGGTCTTGTTAATGCAGGATCCAAAACATCGCTTCTATTCGTTGCAGCCATGACAATAATACCAGAATTATCCTCGAATCCATCCATTTCAACAAGAAGTTCATTCAAGGTTTGTTCGCGTTCATCATTGCCACCACCTAAACCAGCTCCTCTTTGACGACCTACTGCATCAATTTCATCAATAAAAATCAAACATGGCGCATTCTGTTTCGCAGTTTTAAACAAATTACGTACACGACTTGCACCAACACCGACATACATTTCGACAAAATCAGAACCTGAAATAGAAAAGAACGGAACACTAGCTTCACCAGCAACGGCTTTAGCAAGTAACGTCTTACCAGTTCCTGGCGGCCCAACCAACAAAACGCCATGGGGTAATTTGGCACCCAATCGAGTATACCTATCTGTTGAATGGAAATAATCAACCATTTCAACTAATTCAGCTTTTGCTTCATCACAACCAGCTACATCACTAAATCTGACCTTAGAATTAACCGTCTTTCTACCAAGATTATCTACAAATCCATTCATTGCACCAGGTCCCGCGCTAGAAACGGATTTGTACATCCTATTAATGAAGAACCCTAAAATGAGAATAGTCAATACAAAAATTACAGCTGAACTGATCCAACCAGTTGAGTTAACCGCTTCCGTAGAAAAACTATATACGTGTTTGGAACCTAGAACAGTTGATGAAGAATAATAACGATAATATTCATTGGTTGTCGAATTCTGAATAGAGACATAATTGATTATTGGAAGCAGATAATGCTCATAGTATTGAGCAGACAAAGTAGCTTTATAGTTATAGGAAACATCCCTATTATTTTCTTTTTTAACATATGTACCTGAAAGATAATATGTAGAATCAAAGTAATAGGCTTTTTTAACATCCAAAATAGTCTTATTGCCCTCTGCATCAATTAAGATTCTTGCAAGTTGGCCAATTTTGTTGACACTTCCATCTACCCCAGACATGACGACAGAATCTGTTGTTTTTGTATCTCCTGAAAAATTAAATTTTCCTGGCATTATAGAATCAGAGTTATTAAATACAGGGAATCCATTCTCATCCACATCTGCATTGCCATCATGATCAGTATCAACATTAAAAATAATATCGGAATCCGTAAATTCCTGTACAGTATTTGAATTCTTAAACACAAAGAAATAAAGCATCAAAGACAAAACAACAACAAAGGCAAGCGCAAATAAAACTACAGGAATATAACCTTTATCATTTTTTGTGCCTTTTCCATTATTTTTGGTGTTGTTCTCATCTTTCTTGGGGTTTTCATCGCCACCTGAAAAATTCATTTCATAGGAAACTCTCTTATCAGGCAAGGTTAGAATATCGTTTCTTTTTTTCACGATTATTTGCCTCCTTTTAAATTTTGTTGGTTAGCACACTAAGTAGCATGTATAAGTATAGATAAGGGCATTTGCTATTTCAATTATTATAATCAGATTAAAAATTTATTTCGAACGCATTTTTCCTTTAAATTTTCCTTTAGAAGCATGGACCAAAACCGCCCTTCCTTGATTTTCGGCCATCTTTTTAGTGTATTCCATCGCCTGCGCTTTTGTCTCAAAAAGTTTAATAGCCTTTTCACCACCAGCATATTTTACTTGCCATTTCCCATCATCTCTCTTACTCACATGATAGGTTTTTGCTAAATTATTTTTCTTTTCATCCTTCAACTCATTTTTTTGTGTTTCTTCAGCCATTTTTGCACCTCCTGAATTCAGAATTATGATACAACAAAACAATTCATAACAATAACAAAAACATTACAAATTATATTTTTTGACCTTAATAATCTAAAATATCAATACTGATTTTTTCTGATTGTTTTTACCAAATCAAAATTTATTATTAAGCAAAAAGCATAAAATAATTTTATTATTTAATTATTTTGGGCAAAAGAAAAAGTCATAATAATTTGAAAGGGGTTTCTCATTGAGCGACATTTAGGAAATACTTAAACTATCCTCACTTGTTAACACAAAAAATCGGAGGGCATTAAATATGTTAAAACTAGAAAATATAGTTAAAACCTACAAAACTTCTGATATGGAAGTTCAAGCTTTAAAGGGAATATCTATCTGTTTTCGAAAAAACGAGTTCGTTTCTATCTTAGGCCCCTCTGGCTGTGGAAAGACTACAACACTTAACATCATTGGTGGACTTGATCACTATACTAGCGGTGACCTTGTTATTAACGGAATATCCACCAAAAGTTTTACCGATCATGATTGGGATATCTATAGAAATCATAAAATAGGATTCATTTTTCAATCCTATAATCTTATTCCTCATGAAAATATCCTAGAAAATGTTGAACTTGCTCTTATTATTTCTGGTGAAAGTAAAGAGCAAAGAAAAGAAAAAGCCAAAAAAGCTTTGGACAATGTCGGTTTAAAAGGATTGTACAATAAAAAACCGAATGAGCTTTCTGGTGGTCAATGTCAAAGAGTGGCGATTGCACGTGCCTTAGTAAACGAGCCTGACATTCTTTTAGCGGATGAACCAACCGGTGCACTTGATAGTGCCACTTCCATACAAATCATGGATTTAATCAAAAAGATTTCAGAGAAGAAATTGGTAATTATGGTAACCCATAATCCTGAGCTTGCAGAAAAATATTCCTCTAGAATTATAAAACTTCTAGATGGTGCTATTATTAGCGATTCGAATCCATATTCTTCAGAGGATGAAGCGAAAGAAGAAAAAAATAAATCTGATGAAGAAATTAATAAAGAAAAAGCGAAAATGACATGGTTCACAGCTTTCAAGCTATCAGCAAAAAATCTGTGGTCTAAAGCGAAAAGAACTGCTATGACGATAATAGCAGCAAGTATTGGAATCGTTGGGGTCTCTGCCGTCTTATCGATACGTGGAGGTGTTACTGGATACATTCAAAGCATGCAGGATGAAATGCTTTCTGGGAATCCAATTTCCATAAGCTCCTCTTCTTTTGATTTAACAAGTATTTTGTCACAAACCAGTTCCACAAATCAAAAAGAAATCGTCAAACAAGCAACAAAAGATGGTTATATTAACGTAGATTTTGTCACAAACCGTTTAATAAATTCAGCAAAGACCATGGGAACAGCAATGGTCGAGAATGACATTACAGAAGACTACGTACATTACATCAACAAAATGCCTGGACAATATTATCAAGATATTTCATACCAATATGGCATTGATGTCAGTAACAACATTTACACGGAGGAAACGCGAAATGATCCTTCAGGAAATAGTAATGAAATAACAGAATCCTATTCTTTGTCCGGCATACGGGCAATAGCAACCGCCATACTGGAAAAGAAGTTAAGCGAAACCGGCTACGGGAATTATGGTTCAATGATTGAATCATTCTCCAATACTTTTATGCAATCCCTAAACAATCCCGATTACCTCCTATCACAATATGATATTGTAGACGGAAAAATTGCACAAAACGCAGATGAGATCATGATAGTTTTGGATGAAAACCAAGCCATCACAGATTTCATACTTACACTTCTAGGGTACTATTCTCAACAGGATTTTCTCAACATCGTCTACCATTACAACACAGATGAAAACGGAAACCACGATTCTCATTGGACTGAAGAAAGCGAGAAATCCTACGAAAATAACAAAGTACTCTCTATTGAGAAACTAAAAACAAAATCTTTTACTTATTATCCAAACGACACAATCTATAAACGGAGAAATGATTCAGACTCGGTTCTTTGTCCCTTCAGCTATTCTTATCAAGAAGACTCCACATGGAAAAATGGCTATCCATTAAAAATAGTAGGAATTCTTAAGCCAAAGACTAACAGACAATATACATCATTATCTTCTGGATTCTACTATACTTCAGCTTTTGTAGAAAAATTTATGGATGATAACAAAGAATCCATTTTTACAAATTATGTCCGAAATAATAAAGATAGCAATTCTTCGGAAACTGGTACTCTATCAAGTGGAGAAATCAAGCTATCAAATTCATCAAATCCGATAAGAATGGGTGTATATTATACATTTGATTATGCATTAGAAGGAAACATTTATAAAGAAAACTACGCCTATTTAGGTAGCTCGAATTTGTCCTTGTCTTCCTTAATGTCATCTTTCACTGGTGCCGGATCTTTATCGACAATCACGGTAAGGCAATTAGGAGGCTCTGATTTACCTTCGAGTATCCGTATCTATCCAATTTCTTTTGACAATAAATATTTAGTAACTGACTACCTTGATAAATGGAATTCAAATTCAACTATAGAAGCGAACGGAAAAATACTGACACAAAAAGATAGATCAACCATTAAATATGTCGATAACCTTTCCGTCGTTATCGATATGATAAATAATATCATCAATATGATTTCTATTGCTTTGATTGCATTCACCGCATTATCACTAGTGGTATCAACGGTTATGATTTCTATCATTACATATGTGTCAGTAATTGAAAGAACAAAAGAAATAGGTGTAATCAGGGCATTGGGTGGAAGAAAGAAAGATGTATCTCATCTATTTAATGCAGAGACATTAATTATAGGAGCATTATCCGGAATATTCGGTATTATTGTAACTTACATCATACAATTAATACTTAACATCGTTATCCATCTAAATTTCCCAGCCATATCATCCATTGCAAACCTATCAATTCTAAGTGCACTCGTTATCATCGTCATTTCCATTGCACTAACTACCATTGCTGGACTAATACCATCAAGCGATGCTGCGCGAAAAGATCCTGTTGTTGCACTCCGTTCAGAATAAGGAAATCATTCAAAAGACCTTTTAGGGGAAACTCAAAGGTCTTTTTTCATTCTAGTAAGAACATCTTCAACTATATCATTCATCTTATCAGCAAGCATAATCCAAATTTCCCCTTCATATAAATTTTCATCTTCAGAGACTCTTGAAAAATGTTCGACAAAGAAACCAACGTCATACGGATTTGTCCCAAAGAGTGACACAAATTTTACTGCTACATCAAATAATTTTCTTTGGAGTTCTGCTTTAGTCCCTTTGTCTCTAAAAACAACGACTTTCCCACCATAATACATTTTTTTGAAGCCCTGTACAGATGGGTAATTGTCGTCAAGTCCAGCAAAGGCCTGAAGCACATAGTCGTCTTGTTTTTGAAAGACACAATATTCACCTATATTGTGTTTTTCTACATATTCCCTAACAGTAGAATCTGACTCGTATTCATCATGAAAAACGTCGGAAAATTCAACAAATTTTCTTTTTTCCATGTTTGTCAAAGGGCGATAATTAGCGATGTTTAACGGACTGGCAAAAAAACGGCTACAGACAAAAGTCATTTTAGGCTTTTTTTCAATTAAGATTTCCATTTTTGAGTTTTCTTTCCTATAGTGAAAAATAAAACAGAGTATTATCGAATCGCCAAAAAACTAACTAAAGGTTATACCACCTCCATTCCCTCTGTTCATTTCACACAAAGAGTATAACAAAATTTTGATAATAAGCAAACCTTTTTTTGACTTTTTTACTTTTTACAAGAACTGGAAATTATTTTTTTCATTTCAAACACATGTAATATATTGTCTTTATCAACTGTAAAGCCAATATGATAAGATAGACATTCAAAATAGAAATCACCATTTCTTTTATATCCAGGCCTAGGATCCTGGGATAAAATTTTCTCGATTGAAAATAGTACATTCGTTGGAATTTTTAATTTTAAAGATTCAGGGATATCCACTTTTAGGCAAATACAATCCGGACTTTTTGCATATCCTTGTAAGGCATCCGGAAAACTATCAGAATAAGCAAGATATGGTTTAATATCATAAATTGGTGTTCCTGAAACCATATCAGCGCCCAAAACAGAAATTTTAAAAATGCCGTCTAAAGATTCAATGGAAACTATTTTTACAACTGAAAATCCCAATGGATTAGGTCTATTTGGGGATCGAGACGCAAAAACACCAACTCGTTGATTACCCCCGAGTTTTGGCGGTCTAATTGTTGGAGACCACTTATTTTCTTCTTCCATTGAAAATCCCCAAATTAAAATCAGGTGTGAAAAGCCCTCCAGTCCTTTCAAGATACCCGGTTTGGAAAATTCTTTTTCAAAAATAATTTTTCCTATAGTCTCTTTTACAATTCCAGCTTGACGAGGTATCCCGAATTTTTCTGGGAATTCTGTTTCAATATGTGCAATCGGTTTTAGGACCAAATGGTTAAAATCACGTTTCATAAAGTGGTCTTTCCTCCTTGTGATTTGTATAATAATTCCATTAAGGAGAAATTTCAATGAGACAATTCTTTGTATGTAAAGGTTTTGAACATATGAACGTTACTCTTCCAAAAAGAAGCACGAAATTCAGCGCTGGATATGATTTTAGATCCTTGGAAAACTACATCTTGAAGCCCGGGGAAGCACATATTTTCAAAACTGGTGTAAAAGCAAAAATGAATGAAGATGACGTTTTACTGATATTTATCAGAAGTTCGCTTGCCATTAAATATGGTCTATCCCTTTCAAATTCCGTGGCGGTTATAGATGCCGACTATTTCTCCAATCCAGCAAATGACGGTCATATTATGATTGCTATAAGAAATAATTCCTTAACACCTGTAGAAATCAAAGTTTCAGACAAAATCGCCCAAGGCATTTTTGTAAAATACGAACGAACGGAAGATGATTCTTGTCTTCAACGACGAACCGGTGGTACAGGATCAACCGGAAGATAATCATTCGACACTTTTTAGAGATTCTATCATTTTAATTTTCCTTGTTTTTTGAACCAGAATCAAATTAACAACAAACGCAACGATAAATGTCAAAATGAATGAATAAACAAAAGAGATTGGATGAATAAAAACCATATATTCAACAAGCTCAACGATATTCGTATTCAAGACCAACTGTAAAAATGGATATCCCAAAATAAAACCGCAAAGAACACCAATAAACGTAAGAACCAAACTTTCTGTCAATAGAGAAAAGGAAATTTCGTATTTGGAAAAGCCTAAGACTTTTAAAGTAGCTATATCTCTAATCCTTTCTTTAAAATTCATCAAGGAAAGATTGTATAGGACAACAACCGCAAGTAATATGGCAAAAACTTTTACAGCATTTGTCATAAGTTGAATACTTGAAAGAGCAGAGTCAATCGATTTTTCCCATTCTTTTTTTGTACTTGCAGAACTAACATAGGAAATTTGTTTTATTTGCTCTGCAACCTGATCCGGTTTTGCATCTTTTTGCAGTCGTATAGATGCAGAAATATAGAGAAATGAATCTTGAATATCACGGAAGAAAGCGGAATTCTGATGAACCATAATTCCATGATAAATAAAAGCATCATAAACCAAGCCTATTTTGGCCGTATAACTCACATTATTATATTGGAAAGTAATAGAATCCCCTTCTTTTGCATTGATAACACGGCTTATTTTTTGTGAGATAGCCACTTCATCCTTTGAGAAATTTAATTTAATGAACTCGCTTTCCTGAGGAATAATATAAATATTACTAGAAGTTTGAGGACCTGAATTTTTATACAAATTTGTCTTTGAAGTTATTGATAATTCCATTTTATCAATGCCAGAAATCAAACGAAAATCATTAAAGACAGTGTCCTGTGAGCGCCCATTGTTAAATGTTACACTGATATCAGCATTTTTATAAAGATCGAGATCATGTTGAATCCCGTAAGAAACAGTGTCATTTATTCCAAATCCACATACAAGCAAAGCCGTGCATCCCATAACACCAACTAAAACCATAATGGATTTTGTCTTATTAGCTTTGATATTTCTCAATCCCATCCGGAAAGATAACATGGAAATTTTCTGCTTTTTGCCAACCATAAACGGTTTAAAATTCATCTTCAATGCTTTAGGTCTCATTGATTCGACGGGTTTCAATTTTAATTCGTTGTGTAAAACCAAAATTGTGACAAAAACAGTTATCAAAAGAAATACAACAGCTGTAAGAATTCCAGCAAAAAGAGGAAATTGATATTTCATTTTTGGAAGAGAATAAAGGAGAAGATATTTTTGCCCTAAAATTTTCGGGATTAAAATAGGGCCGATAATTTCTCCCAATAATATGCCAATGAATACCATAAACATAGAAATAGAAATGTAATGCCAAACAATGTCCTTATTAGATAATCCAATCGCTTTCATTGTTCCAATCTGGCTTCTTTCTTTTAGAATCATCTGAGAAAGTGTAGTCAAAATAACCAATATAGCAACAGCAAAAAAGATAAATGGAAAAACAAAAGTGAATTGCCTTGCCTGGATTACATCATTATTCAATGTAACATAAAAAGGCATGTCTTTCTTTTCAGTGATAATAATCAAATTGTTAACATCTTTAGAATTAAAATAAGATTGTATATTTCTTTTCAATATAGAAATACGATCTTCATTATGTGCTTTAATTAAATATTGGTTTGGATTAGTTAAGGTATCATTGAAAATCGAAGAAAATCCTAAACTCTTTTTTAACGCATCATATATAAAAAAATGGATACTTTTATCATAGTTTTCATCTAAAAGATTCTGAAATGCTTTTTT
The DNA here is from genome assembly GCA_002404835.1 of Caryophanales bacterium UBA4694. Lineage (GTDB taxonomy): Bacteria > Bacillota_I > Bacilli_A > RFN20 > CAG-288 > Enterosoma. The sequence goes on from DHKM01000044.1 coordinate 13,219, forward strand.
GAATGCTCTATCGGAAATAAGAGCAACGGAAGAATTATATGCTGATTTGGTTATGTTTTCAGGATAGGACATAAAGCCAGTTAATTTTGATGTTAATGATACCGTATCCCCATTCAGCACATTGCTTTTACCTGGTAAAACAAATTCGTCTAATTTCTTCAATTCTTCTCCAGCATAAGAGGATAGATTAAAAGTATAAGAAATTTCTTGACCTAACTGAAACTTACCAAGCGCTTCCATGGTATTATCACTTTTCATTTCTTTGTCAAGATAGAAGAACATTCCATTATCATCCGAGTTCATTTTATCAAGATTGCCATATGGTTTTGATATACTCGGCTCTTCTTTTGAAACAGCAAGATAAATCGTATGACCTGGTATCTGACAAGGCATATAAAACCTAGAATCAATTGTTTCTTCTGGTCCAAGAAAAGATTGAATTTCATCATAATCATCTGGGTCATAATTCTTTGTTGTAACCCATAAGTCTGCAAGATTGCCTTCGTTATAAGCAGTATTGACTTGAGTCTCAAAAACATCAGCATTGCTCAACAATCCAACAAAAAGTGTGACGGCAATCGTTCCAATTAAAATCACAGCTAAAAACTGTGTCCAGCTCTTTCGCAAGGTACGTAAAGTCATTCTGTTCAGGAAATAGAGTGTTGATTTGTTTTTCATTTTTACCATTCTATTTCCTCTGGCTTTTTGATCATATGATTTTCAATGTCAGAAACAATTTTTCCATCACTGATGTGAATGACTCTTTTAGCACATTCAGCTATTTTAGAATTATGGGTGACGATTACTACAGTTTTGTGATATTGATTCGAAACATCAAAAAGAATTTTTAGAATAGACGCTCCAGTTTTACTATCCAAAGCCCCAGTGGGTTCATCACACAAAAGCAAAAGAGGATTTTTAACGATAGCACGAGCAATTGCTACTCTTTGCTGTTCCCCTCCAGATAACTGAGAAGGAAAATTGTTTTTTCGTTTTTCTAATCCAACTTTACTAAGAATTTCTTCGCTATCCAACGGCGAAAGAGAAACGGATGCAGCTAATTGAACATTTTCCAAAGCGGTAAGATTTGGCATTAGATTATAAAACTGAAACACAAAACCAATTTTTTCTCTGCGAAATTTTTGAAGCCTTTTATTGTCATAAGAAGCAACGTTTTCATTTCCGATTATATATTGTCCAGAAGTCGGGGTATCCATTCCACCTAAAATATTGAGCAGAGTACTTTTACCTGCTCCAGAGGCCCCGAGGATAACAACAAAGCTTCCTTCTTCTAAATGGAAGTTGATATCATCCAAAGCTTTTGTTTCATTTTCTTGGCCCGAGTTATAGATTTTGCTAAGATGTACAACATCAATTTCATTCATAAGAATTACAAGTACATTATAATGTTATGTGAATGGTTTTGGAAATGATTTTTCGATATCTTTCCACCATCAGTTCCCAAGGAGAAAATTATGAATGATTTTTTAATTGTCGTAGATATGCAAAAAGATTTTATCGATGGTGCATTACCAGCCTTTCACGCCAAGGAAATCCTACCTGCTGTCATCGATGAAATACGAAAACGAGACGCCTACCATGTTCTTTTTACTTTGGATACTCATCAAAATGATTACTTGGAAACTCAAGAAGGAAAGCATTTGCCAATCAAGCATTGCATAAAAGGCAACCCGGGATATGAACTTTATCCATCGATTGAAAAAGAAGTTAGAAATTCTTTGAAAATCGAGAAGCCGACCTTTGCTTCTCTTATATTGATTGATGTGCTGAAAAAAAGGATAAAATCCAAAGAAGATACTATCACTTTAGTTGGACTTTGCAGCGATATTTGTGTCCTTGCCAATGCCATTCTGATTAAAACTTATTTTCGCGAAAATCCAATCCGGGTCATTAAAAATGCTGTAAGCGGTGTGACCGAAAAATCCAGTCAGGAAGCGCTAGATATCATGAAGTCACTCCAAATTGATATTCTTTAATTATGACAGCACTTATTACCGGTGGAACAAGCGGTTTAGGCAAGGAAATTGCTTTTCAGCTCTCTAATCTTGGCTATGATTTAATTCTTATTTCAAGACATCCAAACGATTTAAATGAAATTTTATCAATAGCAAAAACTAAAGTGACATTTTTTGCTTTAGATTTAACCAAAATCGATCAATGTAAGCAATTGCTCGAAAGGACAAAAGACATAGACATCGATTTATTCATCAGCAATGCAGGTTTCGGAGATATCGGTTATTTCGATAAGACTTCCTTAAATAAGGAAATCGATATGGTAAAAGTGAATGATATCGCCACACTGATTTTGGTAAAAAGCTTTTTGATACGCTTTGATAAACGGAAAAGGGGTCGCATTCTGATTACTGCATCTGCAGCCAGTTTTGGTGTGGCTCCTTATATGAACGTTTATTATGCAAGCAAAGCTTTTGTTTACTCGTTGGCGCATGGATATTATCGAGAATTAAAAGATAGAAAAAGTCCTGTAACGATTTCCGTACTTTGCCCTGGTCCTGTGAAAACGCGATTCGAACAGACAGGAAATATGAATTTTAATTTCAGGACTTATTCTGCAAGACGCGTTGCGTTTTATACGGTCAAACGTTTTTTAAAAGGAAAATTTGAAATTGTTCCTGGATGGAAAATGAAAATCGGGCATTTGCTCTCCCATTTAGTTCCAAAAATACTCATCTCCAAGGTTTTAAACAAGCAAGCGGAAATTAAATCGGAAGAAGCCAAATAGTCATGAAGCCGACCGTTGCACTCAAAATCCCTATCATTGCACCATATCTAACAAAGGTAAAGAAGTTTATTTTTAGTCCTTGTTTTTCAGTGAGATTCAAAAACATAATTCCCGCCAAAGCGCCTATGGGTGTAAGGTATGCAGCCACATTCGATGCCAGGATAGAGGAATAAACAGCCGAGAGAGGGGCATTTGTCAAAAGAGAAGAAAAGAATACTGCCATCGGTATGTTGTTGATAAGATTTGCTATAACGAGTCCGGAATAGCCGAAAGAAAACACAGGATTCCAAGAAAGGAGTATGGTCGCGATTTCCTCGATGAATCCAGAATTCTTCAGAGCCAGAACCACAACAAACATCGAAAGAACAAAAGGAATGAGATTCCACGGGAGTCTTTTCAATAAAGGAAACACTTCATTCTTTTTCGTAAAGAAAGAATAAAAGATGACAAAAATGATCAAAGATGAGGCAAAACAGAAAGCGATAATCCACATAGGAAAATTCAAATAAGAAGAAATGGAAAGAAGAATCGTACATCCAGCAAGATGAATCAAGCCAACAACAAGGGGAACTTTCTTCAATTCCACTTTTTCTTCAGGATTTGGCGTTATCGGAGTTTTAAGATCCTTTCTAAAAAGCAGGAAAAGAATAACCAATCCTGTTAAAGATGTCATGGCAGTCGGTAAAAGCATATCCATAAAATATTCCAAAAATCCCAAGTTAAAAAAACCTGCCAAATAAATGTTTGTTGGGTTTCCGATAATCAGCAAAGAACTCCATGTGTTTGCAGCAACAAATTCCATCATTAAATAAGGAAGTGGATGGATTTTATTCTTTTTGCATAAATGACAGAGAAATGGAGTAAATGTCAAGATTATTATATCGTTGGATGTAAAAACAGTTAGAAGTGAAATTGCAAAATAAAAACCAAAGAAGAGCACGTACTGATTTTTAGAAAAACGTTTTGCAAAGAAAGCAGCTAACGCCGAAAAGAACCCAAGTTCATCCAAATAGATAGATAAAGAGGATAAAGAGACAAAAAGAACCAGAATTTTGACTGGGTTTACACTTGAATCACTCAAAAAAGACTCTTTTAAATCCGAGAAGGATACACAGCCAAACAAAATAAGGACGATAGCACCGACCATAGCCATAAGCCAAAAAGTCTGGAACTCCAGCTTTTTTATTTTGATCTTCGGAACAAGCAGGATTGAACCTATGAGGCAAATGATGATGATTAGAGAAAGAATTATTGGCAATAGTTTCATTTTATTCTGCTTTTAAGCTTCGGTTCATCAGTTGCTTAACGACTTCGGACGGTTTCTTGTCTTCGAAAAGAATTTTGTAGACACTTTCAGTAATGGGTACGGATATACCATTTTTCTTTGCTTCTTGATAGATCAATCTTGTAGCCTCTATTCCTTCGACAGTAATGTGATTCGTACGTATGAATTCTTTTGACGAATCTGCTTTTCCGATTTGCAAGCCTGCAGAAAAATTCCGGGATGTAGTGCTCGAGCAGGTCAAAAACAGATCTCCGATTCCCGTAAGCCCCAAAAACGTTTTCTCTTTGGCACCTTTGGAAACTCCGAACCTTGTGATCTCAGCAAGGCCACGGGTAATCAAAGCAGCTCTCGAATTGTTTTCATACCCAAGTCCGGTCAGAATTCCGCTCGCAATCGCGATTATATTTTTCATTCCGGCTCCGACTTCTGCACCGACGACATCATCCTGAGTATAGACCCGGAAATATTCATTGGAAAAAAGCTGCTGAATTTCTTTATTCAATTCGATATGATGTCCCACAGCACAAATGGCCGTGCTTTCTCTTTTTGCCACTTCCTTGGCAAAACTCGGACCCATCAACGAAACGACTCCTTTGATTTTATCTTCCGGTACAAGTTTTTCGATCATACTTGTGATTCCTTCAAAGGTAACGGGATCAAATCCTTTAGCAACGTTAACAAGAATCGGATTTGTCTTCAAATAAGGGAGAAAATCCTCTATGGCACTGCGTATGCAGTTGGATGGAACCCCAAGAACGACAACTTGAGCCTCTGACATGGCTTTTCGGATGTCGGTAGTGCAGACTGCCTTTGGACTCAAAGGCAATTCGTCCAGGTATTTCCGGTTCGTATGAAACCGGTTGATCTCCTCTTCCTGTTCTTTGCTGATGGAATAAAGAGTGATATCGTGATGATTATCGGCTAATACTATACTTAGAGCGCTATTCCAGGCTCCTGCTCCAATAAATGTTATTTTCATATCCTGGAATATTATATCGGCTATGTGGAAAAAGTCATCTTTTTTTAAATTCCTTTTACAATACAATTGTAAATTTTCTTTTTCGTTTTCTGAAAATAAAACCGGCTTTATCTTTAGCAAAGAGGAACTGGCGAAAAAATATTTTTCTATACTTTGGTAATCAAAGGCAATCCATGGTTTACTTATGACAAGGAAGGTTTCCCAAAGAAGCATTTCAAACAATTTTCGGTGTAGCTTTGAACCATGTGCAAATTTATTTTTTTTCGTCAGTTTCTCGACTATAATACATGTGCTATTTTTCAAAGTAGTGAAATGACCGAACGGTCATTTTTGTTCTCTGGAGGTAACTGCTATGATGTACTATGATGAAACTCTGGATGGCAATATGAGCATCGAAGACCCTAAAGTCTGTGTCATGAAACGCTCAGGCGAACGTGTACCCTTCAACCGCATCAAAATCGCCAGTGCCATTAGAAAGGCCAACAACGAAGAAGGCATTGTTGCAGAGAGGCTTACGGAAGAAGAAATCAACATGATTGCCTATGGAATCATGAAGGATGCCGTCAATGCCGGCCGAGATTTGTCAGTGGAAGAAATCCAAGACAAGGTCGAGGACGCTTTGATGAGTTCAGGAAAATATAAAGTTGCCCGTCTTTATATCACATATCGATACAAACATAATGAAGAAAGGAAGATGAGCGATATTGACCAGAAGATTTCCGGTGTCGTCGAAAGAGACAACGAAGAGGTCAAACAGGAAAATTCCAACAAGAATCCGACTATTCTTTCTGTCCAAAGAGATTATATGGCCGGTGAGTGGAGCCGCTATTATACGAACAAATATCTTCTTCCTGACGATATCTGCATGGCACATAAGGAAGGTATCATCCATTTCCATGATGCAGACTATTTTGCTCAACATATGCACAACTGCGATCTTGTGAATCTTCAGGATATGCTGCAAAACGGGACTTGTATCAGCGGAACGCATATCGATAAGCCTCATTCTTTCCTTACCGCATGTACGGTTGCCTCGCAGATTGTTGCCCAGGTTGCCTCTTCCCAATATGGTGGACAAACCATTACGATGTCCCACTTGGCTCCGTTCGTCGATATCAGTCGAAAGAAAATCTCCAAAAGGCTGCGCGCGGAATTCGAATCTACCGGCATCCATGCTTCTGAGGACAAGTTCAATGAGCTTGTCGAACAGGAGGTAAAGAAGGAAGTCGAAAGTGGATGTCAGACCATTCAATATCAATTGATTACCCTTCAGTCTACCAATGGACAGGCTCCTTTTGTCACGGTTTTTTTGTATTTGAATGAAGCGGAAGAGGGACAGACACGGAAAGACCTTGCTTTGATCATCGAGGTGATGTTGAAGCAGAGAATCCTTGGTGTAAAGGATCGTACCGGTGCATACATTACACCCGCTTTCCCAAAACTCATCTATGTTCTTCAGGAAAACAATATCGAAGAGGGTACTCCTTTTTTCTATTTGACCAAGCTTGCAGCCGAATGTTCTGCAAAGCGTATGGTTCCTGATTATATTTCGGAGAAAAAAGCTTTGGAGCTTAAGGGGGATTGTTATCCTTGCATGGGCTGCAGAAGTTTTTTGACACCCGATCGTTTCACCGATAATGGAGTCGGAAATATTTCACATGCTTTGGATTATGTTCCGGGCAAGCATCGTTATTATGGCAGATTCAATCAGGGTGTTGTCACCATCAATCTCGTCGACGTGGCCTGCTCTTCCGGAAAGAATATGGAAAAATTCTGGTCTATTTTCAATGCAAGGCTGAATCTTTGTCATAAAGCATTGCGTATTCGTCACGAAAGGCTTCTTGGTACACCAAGTGATGTTGCTCCTATTTTATGGCAGGATGGTGCTTTGGCTCGTTTAAAACCTGGTGAGACAATAGATAAGTTGCTTTATAATGGCTATTCTACTATTTCGCTTGGATACGCCGGCTTGGCGGAATGTGTCTATTATATGACTGGAAAATCTCATACTTCTCCAGAAGGTGAGAAATTTGGGCTTCAGGTCATGCAATTATTGAACGATAGTTGCCAGAAATGGAAGAAGGAAGAAAACATCGACTATTCTGTCTATGGAACTCCTTTGGAATCAACCACATATAAATTTGCCAAATGTCTCCAAAAGAGGTTCGGAATCATCAAAGGTGTCACAGATCACAACTACATCACCAATTCTTATCACATCAATGTGAGAGAAAACATCTCCGCTTTTGATAAACTGACAAAGGAAGCTGAATTCCAGAAACTTTCTCCTGGAGGTGCTGTAAGTTATGTCGAAGTCCCGAATATGTCCAACAATCTTCCTGCCGTCCTTGCCATATTGAGGCATATTTATAACACTATCCTTTATGCAGAGTTGAATACCAAAAGTGATCTTTGCGAAATCTGCGGTTACACCGGAGAAATCAAAATCGTGAAGGATCAGACCGGAAAATTGGTCTGGGAATGTCCGAAATGCGGCAATCGCGATCAGAACAAGATGCACGTGGCAAGAAGAACCTGTGGCTATATCGGAACGCAATACTGGAACCAAGGAAGGACTCAGGAAATCAAAGACCGTGTTCTTCATGTTTCCGTAGAAACCTACGATGTGGACCAGGAAATCCAAGACGAAAAAGAACATCATTCCAACTGATATGCATATAGGTCAAATCATCAAATCCGACGTTGCAAACGGAATCGGATTCCGTCTTAGTCTTTTTGTATCCGGATGTACGAACCATTGCCCGTTCTGTTTTCAACCGGAAACATGGGATTTTGATTTCGGACATCTTTATACCCCTGAAATCGAAAATGCGATTCTACTTGAACTGGAAAAGCCTTATTATGATGGACTCACGATCCTTGGTGGTGAGCCAATGGAGTTTTCGAATCAGGAAGGGCTGATTTCTTTGATCCGAAAGGCAAAAAAAATTCCGAATAAATCCATTTGGATTTATACCGGATTCCTTTATGAAGACTTTCTTCCAAACGGAAAAAGACATGGACAATTCACAGATGAGATTTTGGATTCCATTGATATTCTAGTGGATGGAAGATTCATTCAGGAAAAGAAAGATGTAAGCCTTAATTTCCGGGGTTCCTCGAACCAGAGAATCATCGATATGAAAGAAACGAGGAAATACGGTCACGTGGTTCTTTCTCCTCTGAACAACTAGATATTCTGCTCCTGGTTTTCTGCCAGGAGTTTTTTAAATCGATAAAAAGTGAGAAACCATGGTTTCTTTGCTCCTTCTCATACCACCGTACGTACGTTCTTCCGCATACGGCGGTTTGAACAAAAATCCATGCCATCTCTTTGAGATAGTATTCAAGAGGGTTCAAAAATTTCTTTTCTTAAGCCTTGCATTTGAGACTGCCCTTTGGACGACACGGGAACGGTAGATGAACAGATAAACTCTTCCACAGAAGGTCAGACCTTGGGCTTTGTCTCTATCAATCTTCAGTCGGACTTGGGAATCTTTCCGCATTTATGAGACTTTCCGTTACTTCCAGATGTCAGACCTGAGTAAATTCTTCAGCCATTCGGCTTCGGTATCCTCCCCCTTCTTACCGGATGACACTTGCGACTTGAGATTTGATTGACCAAGTCTTGACCATGGTCACCCTTTAGATATAAAAAATCCTTCCCGTCTGGGAAGGATCAATCTTCATTTTTCAAATACGACAAGCTTCGGAACACCGACAAAACTCGCAAGGAACTGGAATAATCCTTCAAGACTGAGGATGATTCCGAGGATGATAATCTGAACGTTTCTCGGAATGATGGTCTGATTGGATTTTCCTGTAGCAATACATAATGATCCTAGAACGATTGCAGCAACGGAAATCAAAAAGAGGATGAGAAGAGAAATCTGGTTTCTTGCCACTTCCTTATACTTGAGATTCAGCAAAGCTGAATGCAGGCAGTCAATGAGATAGAGTGCTCCGATGACAATCATGAAGAAGGGAATAAGAGAAACGGTAAGAACAATAAGACTTCCGGCAGTATCATAAACGACAAACCAAATCCCGACAGAAAGAAGAATTCCGGATACAATTCCGGATGAGGCAATCGGCTTTCTAGCAAGAATCATCATAACTAGAGACAGAAGCAAGCTGAGAGCGGAGACAACGATTAAAGTGATACCAAGAACCATGGATATCATATGAAGACTATCAGCTGATGAGGAAATCGATTCCCAATTTTTCCCTCCGAGTTCTGCTCCTGCGACAATAGAAAGGATTCCGACTACGAATACCAACGCATTGATGATCCATTTACTTAAGAATTTTTTGATAATATCCATTTCTTACCTCCTTTTTCTAAGTGTACCATAAATCTTCATTTTAGGCTAGGTTGTTGAAGATAGTTTCGCAGGTTGTCAGATAATCGTTGGATTTTGGCTTAAGTAGATAAACATGGTCGGACTGATAAAGCGGATTAAGATACATCGGATACCGCTTCAGGAAGGCTTTCAATGTCATGGAATTTGTTCCATCTTCGAAATAAAGTTCACCTTTTTCGGCATTTTCCTCAAACATACGATCGACACCGACCAATGTCGGAGAATATCCGATGGTTCTGGCATTCTGATACGCGTTTTCCGGATTCATCATGAAATTGATAAAGGCGTTTGCTAGCGTCTCGTTCTGGCATGTTGTCGGAACCACCATGGAATCGAAGAAACAGGCCGTCGTTTCCGGAACTTCTACCTTAAAATCATCCAGATCCTGCTTCCCTTCTTCGCAAAGAAGATATAACGTATCGAAGAAATCGCCTAGCTGAGTGAAACAGAGATCTAGGGCACCGTTTGCAACGTTTCTTTTCAGAGAATCGTCTCCGAATTCATCGAAACGGATATTTTTTATAGCAGTGACGATATCGTTTTTGAAGTCTACATCCATATCGTTTTCTTCTTTTCCGTCGAAGGAAGTAATATTCGGATCTTCTCCCTTGGACAAAAGATAAGAGGAAACAATCCAGCGGGCTGTGGAATACATACCAATCCGTACGTCTTCCTGATAGAGGCTTCTATCATAAAGAGAGCGGAATCCGTTTTCTTTCACAACGGATTCGACATCTGATTTTCCCGTATTATAGAGAATGGAATAGGCACCCCAAAAATACGGCATGAAATAATCGTTGAACGTATGGTTGTCTTTATCGACCATGTACTCGTCCATGATTTTAGATAAAGACGGATTGAACATCGTCTTATAGTTTTCCAGATAGGGAAACTGAGAATCATTTACTTTCAGTTTCTTTAGTTTTCCCTCATTGTAAAGTTGATGAACCGTATAGTCGCCTGGGATTGCAACGTCATAGCGTGTAGTATCCGAAGAAATTTTCTGGTACATAGCTTCCGAAGAGGTTACATCCTCTTCGATTACTTGACAATGATATTGTTCCTGAAACTTTTCAATCAGAGCATGATCGATGTATTCACCCCAATTAAGAAAATAAAGGATGTTACTCGGAGTCATCAGTACCGCTACCGCAAAAACGGTAAACAGAACCAGAGCTGAGAAGGCAGCAATTATTTTTTTCATTTCTTAGTTGCTCCTTTCTTGGAATTGATTCGTAGGGAGACAAAAAGTACGATTCCAAGAGTGACAAAAGTCAAAAGGGCATTAAAGGCATAGCTTCCTGCCGAAAAGTTCCTTTTCGTATAAGAAGAATAGACGTAGTTGGAGAAATTCGAGAATCCGTTACCCTGAGTATAGAACGAGATGACAAAATCATCGATGGAAAGCGTAAAGGCAATAAGAGCTCCCATGAGAATCGAAGTGGACAGGGATGGAACGACGACTTTGAGCAAGGCTTTCCATGGAGAGCAGCCCAAATCTCTTGCGGCTTCATAAAGAGATTCATCCGTCTGTTCAAGTTTGGGAAGTATCATGAGGATGACATAAGGGATGGTGAAGAAGACATGGGCAATAAGCATTGTCGTAAATCCGAAAATACTCGGAATCAGCGGTTTAATAAGCGAAAAGATGATCATGATGGAAATACCAGTGACGATTTCGGAATTCAACATCGGAATTTCATTCAGGAAATCCATCGCTTTTCTCGCTTTCTTTCCTAATGCATTTAAGCCAATGGATGCGAATAATCCAATAATCGTCGCCAAAAACGTTGCCCAGAATGAGACAAGGAGGGAATCAAGGATTGCCGTATATAATTGTTTGTTCTTGAACATTTCGGCATAGTTTTCCAGCGTGAATCCGCCCCAGGCAAGAGGAGTAATGGAATTGGCCGAAGCATTGAAAGACTGATAGATGATGACAATGACCGGAACATACATGATGGAGAAGACAAAAAAGACGAATAAGATTTTGAATATATTGAAGAGAATATGTCCAATGCTGTTTTTCTCGATCATAGTTTCCGTGCCTTTCTTTTTCCGCTCTGCATGTGATTGAACAATAAGACAATAAGGATAATGACAACGGAGACGAAGATAGACAAAAGCGAGCCGAAATTATAATTGTTCTTTTCGAAGACGGACTGGATGAGATTTCCAATCAGTCGGACTTTTCCTTGTCCGATAGTCTGAGATATGGCAAAGCCGGTAGCAGCCGGTAGAAATACCATGATGATTCCGGACGATACACCTCCAAGGGAGAGCGGTAATGTTACTTTGAAGAATGTCTTCCAAGGTGGTACTCCAAGATCTTTGCTGGCTTCAATCAGTGAGCGGTCCATTTTTTCAAGTACCGTATATATCGGAAAAATCATAAACGGAAGATACGTCGTAACAGTAACAAAGATGACAGCGGAATTCGTTCCAATAAGATTCAAAGCCTTAAGTCCATCCGTTGAAAACAATCTTAACCATGATACAATCCTAAGCATGGAATTCGACCACATCGGAATGATAAGTAGGAGCAGGAAAAGCATCTTATTTTTCAGCTTTGAAAACGAAATAAAATAAGCTACTGGATATCCAAGAAAAATGCAAATCACTACCGTAAAGAAAGCAACAATCAATGAATTCCACAATGCTTTGAGAATAGAGATATCGTTGAGTCTATAATAGGCATCCAAACTGGCTTCAGCATTGGAAAAATCCATTCCATTCGTCTTCATAAAAGTGAGGACGAACATCAATACAAAGGGAAGAACAGCAAGGAAAATCAGCCAAACTAGATAAGGTATGGCAAGATATTTAAATCTTTTCATTTTTCGTTTTCTTTCTCAAGAAGCGCTTCTCTTCTTACCTGTTCTCGGATTTTTACGATGTTTTCCGGCTGAGCTTCGTCTTCGACTTTGATCATATGGATTTCATAGAAATCGACTTTGAGGCCGATTTTATCACCGACTTCGACATTTTGATAATCCTGAACCATAATGATAGTTCCGTTCACATTAACCCAGATGTTGAAACTTACACCCGTGAATACGGTCTTTGTCACGATTCCCTGAATGATGGCAGAATCAGGGTTGTCGAGAACGAGGTCAAAATCTTCCGGTCTAATAACGGCATCAACGACTTCACCAGGAACAAACGTGGTCATATAAGTTTTGAACTTTTGTCCGAGGAATTCTACGTTTTGATTGCCGAGATACTTTCCCTCAATGATATTTCCATTCTCGTAGTTTGCGAGAAGCTTTGCTTTGTTTTCTCCGATGTCTTCGCAATAGATGTTGCCCGGAGCAATCGTCAATCCGATTTCGTCTCCGACTTTATATTTGTCATCGGTTTCGATTTTCACCAACGTGGAATTGATTCTGACGTCCATCTCATATTTGGAATCATCGAAGACGACTTTCTCGATAGTTCCTTTAATCTTGGCAACATCCATGGAACAGATATCAAAGTCTTTTCTTTCGACGATGACATAAATTTTGTCATTCGGCATGAAATCGCTTGTCGATACTTTGAATGTTTTTCCAAGTATCTCGAGTCGTTTTGGCGCAGAATAGACTCCTCTGAAGATGTTTGCCTCTCCGATGAATGTTGCGACGAAACGATTGACCGGAGTGTTATAGATATCTTCTGGTCTTCCCATCTGTTGGATTTCTCCACAGTTCATGACAACTACCGTATCAGACATGACCATGGCTTCTTCCTGATCATGTGTGACAAAAATAAAGGTGATTCCGAGTTTTCTCTGCATTTCCCTGAGTTCAAGTCTCATGGCCTTTCTCAGTTTGAGGTCCAAAGCAGAAAGAGGCTCATCAAGAAGAAGGATTCTCGGTTTATTGACAATGGCTCTTGCGATGGCGATACGCTGCATCTGTCCTCCGGAAAGAGAGGAAATGTTTCTTTCTTCGTATCCTTCCAGATTGACCAGTTTCAGAGCTTTCGTCACCTCTTCTTTGATGACGTCTTCTTTGAAGCTTTTCTTTTCGATGATTTTGATCATCTGATAGCATTTGTCATTCTTTGAAATGTTCTGCTCGATGGTCTCAAATGCTTTTTTGATTTTTTCGTCGTCCTGAATATCCAGGTTTTGGCATTCTCCGGGAAGTAGAGGACGGATTGTTTCCTTTGCGTCTTTATATTTCTTCCACCTGTTTTCTTTGGCCAGTGATTCGAGTTTTGCTTTGAGGGTACAGGTTTCAGATTTTTCTTCCAGGTATCCGATTACATATTTCTTGACATCCTTCGGTTTTTCGATCAGCGAGCATTTCTTGGAAATCTGGTTGATTTCCTCTTCATCGAAGCCATTCTTTTCCATAAGGTTCATGGTTCCGATATCATAAACATTGGAATAGATATTGTTCCTGAGTCCAAAGGCAATATTGTCATAGACGTTGAGATGTGGGAAAAGAGCGTATTTCTGGAATACGGTATTGATTGGTCTTTTATGGGAGGGAAGATTCTGTATTTCCATGCCATCGAGCAGAAGTTGTCCTGCCTGCATAGTTTCGAAGCCGGCAATAATTCTAAGCGTTGTAGTTTTTCCACATCCGCTCGGTCCTAAAAAAGTGACGAATTCGTTTTCGTTTATGGAGAGATTCAGATTATCAAGAATGACGTTATCGCCATATGCTTTTTTTATTCCTTTCAGCTCCAGGATTTTTCGTGCCATGTGTTTCTTATTCATGCCTCCATGATTTTATGGTAGAACGACAAACCTAATTTGCAAGAAAATTATAGGCTTATTCTTCTATATTGCAATCTATTTTTTCATAAACCGCTTTTCCTTTTTTTCCGCTTCCGTTTCTTGCTTTTTTTAGGGGGAGAAAACTGCTGGATTTTTCATTATGTCTTTATTTGGAAAAACTTTTTTGGCATAATAGATTCAATCCATCGAAAGGAGCACAATATTATGAAAATTGCTGCCAGGATTTTTACGATTTTATCCTTGATAGTCGCTTTAGGGACTTTCATTTCAGCTATCGCCATTTCGAGCATCTGTTTCCATCCGACTCAGGAGATTCTCGATCAGCTGCTAAAATCTCAGGAGCTGAGCCAATACACAGTAGATCAGGTAAAGGCGATGTTAACTATGATCGGAATCGGTTTCGGTGTTCTTGCTTTCTGGGCAGTTGTCTCGTTTGTACTTTCCATCGTCGATCTTGTCATATTGGCAAAACCGCTGAAGAAGAAGCCAATCGTCACGGGCGTCTTCAGCCTCTTGTTTGTCAACATCATTACCGGCATTCTCATGCTTTGCATGAACGAAGACAGGAAAGTCGTCGAATAGTTCTTTGACTGGCACATCCTAGGATGTGCTTTTTCTTTGTCGTTTTTCCCTGGTGGGTTTCTTCTTGTTTTTTGTTACAATAAGTCAGGAGTATTTTTCTATGGCAAATGAAATCACGAAAAAGGCTTTAAAGCAGTCGTTTTTGGAGCTTCTTGCTCAGAAGCCGTTTAAGAAAATCACTGTTTCGGACATCACGGACCGCTGCGGAGTCAACCGCATGACTTTCTATTATCATTTTGAAGATATTTATGCCCTTCTGGATTATTGCCTGACGTCGGAAATGAGCAAAATACTTGATGGAAAATATGACAATACGACCTGGGTGGAGGGAATGAGGAACATTTTCGAGGTGTGTTTAAAATACAAGACTCTTCTCTTGAATGCCTATCATTTCAATTCCAGGGGAAATGTGGAATCCGTACTGGATCCCCTCGTTTTTTCTTTGACATATCATGTCGTAAAAGAGGAAGCCGACGGGCACAAGGTCAAGGAGGATAATCTCCAGTTTGTTGCCAATGGGTACAAGTATCTTCTGATCGGTATCGTTCTCGATTGGATCAAGAACGATATGAAAGAAGATTATAAGGAAATACTGAAGAAAATCGAATTGATGCTTACCGGGGAAACGGAGTGGATTCTATCCAAATTCGAAGAAGAGTGATTTTTATCACTTCCCCACTTTTGATTAAAATTTATACATATCGAAACACTTGTCTGAAGTTTTATCACAGGTGTTTTTTTGTCTATTTAAATCCGTATTTATTTCCTTAAAATAAGGGTGTATTCCAAAAAAGGAGGAATCAAATAATGTATTATTCTAGTGGAAATTATGAGGCGTTTGCTCATCCGGAAAAGCCGAAGGATGCCGACAAAAAGAGTGCCTACATCATCGGTTCGGGTCTGGCAGGATTGTCTGCCGCATTCTATTTGGTAAGAGATGCCCAGGTCAAGGGAGAAAACATTCACATTCTTGAGGTCCTTCCTCGTTCCGGTGGCTCTTGCGATGGTTACCACGACATTAACAAAGGCTTCTACATGAGAGGTGGAAGGGAAATGGATAACCATTTCGAATGTATGTGGGATCTTTATAGAGACGTCCCATCAATTGAAAACGAAAATGTATCCGTCCTTGATGAATATTACTGGCTTAACAAACATGATCCAAACTATTCTCTCTGCCGAGCAACGGTCAATCGTGGAAAGGATGCCCATACAGATGGTAAATTCACGCTTGATAAGGAAGCCCAGAAGCAGCTTCTGAAGCTTTATATCACTCCGGAAAAGGATCTCGAAAACAAGAAAATTTCCGAATGCTTCGACGACCATTTCTGGAATAGCAATTTTTGGCTCTATTGGCAGACGATGTTTGCCTTCCAGCGTTGGTCCAGCGCTTTGGAAATGAAACGTTATCTGCAGAGATATGTTCACCATATCGATGGTCTTCCGGATTTCTCCGCTCTGAGATTCACCAAATACAATCAATATGAATCCATGATTCTTCCTCTTCAGAAGTATCTGGAAAAACATGGTGTCGTCTTCGACTTTGGCGTCAAAGTCACAGATGTGAAAATAAGAAAAGACGGAAACAAGAAGATTGCCACTTCTTTCACTTTCGTCAAGGACAATAAAGAAGAGACAAAGGAACTTACGGAAGATGATCTTCTGTTTGTCACCAACGGATGCTGTACGGATGTCTCCTGTTATGGTGACAACGAGCACGCCCCGGATCTTTCTTCCATCAGACCGAACGTCGGAGACGGATGGAGTCTTTGGGAGAAGATTGCCAGCCAGGATTCTTCTTTCGGAAATCCGAAGGCCTTTGCCTCCAATCCGGAAGAAACCAACTGGATGTCCGCTTCCGTCTTTACCAAGGATGAGAGAATCATTTCCCTGATCAAGAATATCTGCAAACGTGATCCTCTTTCCGGAAAAGTCACGACCGGTGGCATCGTCACAGTCAAGGATTCCTTCAACAATTGGGCTTTGTCCTGGACCATCAACCGTCAGCCTCAGTTCCGCGATCAGCCGGCTGGTTCGGTAATCGTCTGGCTTTATTCTCTCAATACAGACAAACCCGGAAATTATGTCAAGAAGAGCATGAGAGAATGCACCGGAAGAGAGGTCTGCATGGAATGGCTCTATCATATCGGAGCCAAAGAAGAGGAAATCGAGGCTCTCAGCGAGAACTGCAACACCACGACCTGCTTCATGCCTTATATCAACGCTTTCTTCCAGCCAAGAAAGAATTCCGATAGACCTCATGTCGTACCGGATGGATGCGTGAATCTTGCTTTCATCGGTCAGTTTGCCGAAACTCCGCGTGATACCATCTTCACAACAGAATATTCCATCCGTACTGGTATGGAAGCTGTCTACACGCTGATGAACGTCGATCGTGCTGTTCCGGAGGTCTGGGGTTCCTGCTATGATGTTCGTGAAATGCTTCGCGCAAGCTATTATGCCTTGGACAAGAAGAAGCTCTCCGATACGGATCTAAGCTGGAAGGACAAGATCATCCTGAAGAAGGCGATCGCCCTTTTGAAGGATACGGACATTCTGAACTGGATCAAGGATTCTGGTCTTCTTTAAATCGATTGCCGATGCCGCTTAAGGCATCGGCTTTTTTCATGTCAGATTCAAGAAATTCACGAAATGTTCTATAATAGTTAGTGACAACTTAGGAGGTAACACTATGGAAGACAACGCTCAGAAAATCAGAATACAGGATGATTTGTATCAGGCAGTAAACGGAGATTGGCTTAAAACAGCCGTCATCCCTTCGGACAGGAGTTCGACGGGCGGTTTTGCCATTCTCGATCAAGAGGTAGAAAAAGAGCTTCTTGATGATTTCGATAAGCTTTCCAAAAAGGAAGAAGGCACAGATATCCCTGAAATGAAAGAGGCAGTCAAGCTTTACGAAAAATGCTTGGATGTGACAAGACGTGATAAAGATGGTGTGAAACCGATTTTACCTTATTTAAGCAAAATTCTTGCTTTAAAAAATATTGATGATCTGAATAAAAACGCCTATGAATTGATGCTTTTAGGTGTCGACCTTCCGTTCAACTTTGGCGTTGAATCGGATATGAAGGATGCTACAAAGAACTCTTTCTGCATTACCGGTCCTAGCATCATTCTTCCGGATACAACGTATTACCAGGATAATAATCCATCCAAGGAAAAGCTTCTTTCCGTCTATTCTTCGATGGCAAAAAAGGCTTTGGATCTTCTTCCTTTGACTGAGGATCTTAAAGAAAACATCATCAAAGATGCACTTCATTTCGATTCTCTAATCGCCAAGGAAGTCAAGAGCGAGCTTGAATGGGCAAACTATGTCGACAACTACAATCCGATGGATGTGAAAGAGGTTTGCGACTATCTCCGTCCGTTCGATTTCAAAGGTCTCCTCTCTTCCGTCTATGGGGAAAAGATACCGGAACAAGTCATTGTTTTCGATCCGAAGGCAACAAAGAACTTCAGAAACTATTTCAATGAAACGACTTTCATAGAGTATGTACATTGGGCATATCTGAAATATCTTCTTGGAAATTCTTCGCTTTTGAGTCAGGATCTATATGCAATCGGAAGAATCTACTCTAGAACGCTTTCCGGAGTAAGCAAGGATCCTGTTTTGAAGAAGCAGGCATATCTTCGTGCCAACAGCGTGTTCTCTGAACCGGTCGGAGTCTATTATGGAAGAAAATACTTCGGCGAGGAAGCAAAGAAGGATGTGGTTTCCATGGTCAAGGAAATCATCGAAATGTATAAGGAGAAGATGAAGAAAAATACATTTTTGAATGAAAAGACCAAGGAAAAGGCCATTCTGAAACTTGACAGCATCGTCATCAAAATGGGCTATCCCGATAAGATCGATGAATATTATTCCAAGCTAAAAATAGATGAAAATCGATCTTTGTTCGAGAACATGCTTTCGATTTCGAAGTTCTCGATTCTTCACAATCTCGAAAAGCTGAACAAACCGGTAGACCGCACTTTGTGGGGAATGCCAGGAAATCTAGTCAATGCCTGCTACAATCCTTCTTCCAATGATATTACCTTCCCGGCTGCCATCCTCCAGAAACCGTTCTACTCTTTGAAGCAGAGTAAGAGCGAAAATCTCGGTGGTATCGGTGCAGTCATCGGACATGAGATTTCTCACGCCTTCGATAACAATGGTGCTCAGTTTGATGAGAAGGGCAACCTTTGCAATTGGTGGAGCAAGGATGATTATGAGGCATTCAAGGCTCTGACGGAGAAAATGGTAAGAGAGTGGGATGGACTTCCGTTCCATGGGGAAAAGGTCAACGGCAGACTCATCGTCAGTGAAAATATCGCAGACAATGGTGGGCTTTCTGTTACTTTGAGCATCATGCATACCATGAAAGACGCCGATTATCAGGCTTTCTTCATCAACTGGGCAAGGATCTGGTGCATGAAGGCAAAGGAAGAATACATCAAGCTCCTTCTTACAAACGATGTTCATGCGCCTTGCGAATTGAGGGCAAACATCCAGCCGAGAAACTTTGCGGAATGGTACAAAGCCTTTGATGTGAAGGAAACGGACGGTATGTACATACCCGAAGAGAAGAGAGTTGTCATCTGGTGATGTTTTCCGTTTCGGATTTCCGATTCTTCGTGTTAGAATAGAAACATGAAAAAACTGAAAGAAAGATTCCTAGCATACAGCCTAGAGGAAAGAATCAGTCTCGGTCTGGCTTTCCTTATGATGATCGTCGGTTTCTACTTTGCCATTTCCATGAACGTAAAGATTGCTTCCGGTCTTACCCTTTTTGGCAATGCCAACAGTTTCAAGGATGGTGTCATCGAAAGCACCAATCCTAGTTACAGCGATTATCTGATCATGTCTATGATTTATATCCTATCGATTTTGCTTCTTGTCTATCTTGTATTTTCCGTCTTCTTCCGGAAAATAGAGAAAAAGAAGATAGTGAAAAAGGAAATCGTAAATGGTAAGACCGTCATTTTGGAAGACGTCGACAGGAAAGATGAGGTGAAATGAAATGGACGAGATCAATGAGTTCATGACATTGAATGATATTCCTTCTTCGGATTTCGTACGCTACAACCTGAAGGATGATGTTCTGACGATGTTCTTCGTCAAGGACAACCAAGGCGAGAAGGATATTGCCAAGCCCCGAGATCCTGAGCTTGGGGATGAACCGGTAGTGGAAGAGGAGGAAGAGGACCATGATGATCACGACAATCTGAACGGTCATCTTTATAAGATCGTCTTCCATGGTGTGACCGGATTCCAATGTATAGGCGAGGAATCGGATCTTTACCGACATAAGGCTTCCAAAATCGAGAACAACCATATTCATCTTGAATATCTAGGGACCAACCTTTCGGAACCGGAGCAGGATATCGAAATCGATTTTTCCTTCGGGTTCTATCAAATCGTAGACTGCGGAAAAATCCATGGTCCCGATGTCTGATTTCAAAAAAAAGCTACTTTAGGTAGCTTTTTTGTTTGCCTTGCGTTCTTCCTTTCGAGGCTTTCAGTCATTATCTTGGTTCTGCTTCTTGGCTTTTGCCTCATAATGACGGCTAGTGACTTCTTCCCGGATTCCTGACAAAGCTTCATAAATTTCACGGTTAGAAGCATTGGGATGTTTCTTTACATATTCATCGAATTCTCCGATGATGTCTCCCATGTATGGTTCATCATATTCCTCTTCGTCTTCATCATTGTCTTCACTGGTATCCACTTCTTCCTCTTCAGCTTTGATGGTATTGCTCTCACTCATATAAAGCGGATAGGACTCGTCATTGAGAAGATATTCATGGGCAGGATTGAAGTAAGTAAACAGGAAATGGAAATGGACCGCAACATTTTCATCTCTCAAAATGTCCGTAATGGTATCCTTGACTTCGTTCTCGATTTCCTCGTACTGCTCCGGGGCCTCGATTTCGATATTGAGGCGGAAGTTTGTCTGTTCGAATCCGTTGTGGATGATGAATCCTTCTCCAGCATAGAATTCGATTTCGTCCTCATTTATCTGGTAAAGGTCAACAAGTTTCTTTTCGAGTTTTTTGGTATAGCGGATGGCTTCATAACTGTCCATACCGAATAATTTGATAATAATCATATGTTTCCTCCGTTTATAAGCTTTCTTTTCCTGGGTCGACATCGATTGATATCTCGCTATCCTTGTTGGAAATCCTGAATACCCGGATTCCGTCAAGAAGCGGCGATACTTCTTCGAACGATTTATATTTTAACAAAATGTTCCGGCAATATCTTCCGTTTTGATAGGGAATGTAGGGGATAGATGGACCGTATATGTTGATTCGTTTTTTCCCGACATTGTCTTTAAGATAATCAAAGACCTGGTTGGAAACTTCGCTACATCGCTCCTGTTTCAAGGATTTGATGCTGATGATACATAGATAGGTATAAGGCGGATACTGGTATTTTCTACGTTCCTCCATTTCATAATGATAGAATCCCTCATAGTCCTGTTTTGCTGCCATCTGTATGACTTTATTGTCGATGGCAAAACTTTGCAGAAGGACTCTTCCTTTTTTCAAAGCTCGGCCTGTCCTTCCGACAAACTGCGAAATAAGATCGAACGTTTCTTCGTTTGCCCGGTAGGTAGGAAGGCCTAAGGTGAAATCGCAGTCAAGCATTCCAGCCAAAGTGACTTTCGGAAAATCGAGACCTTTGGCAATGACCTGGGTTCCGATCAGGATGTCGTTGTTCCCTGAAGCGAAATCCTGAAGGATCTGATGTCGGATGTCATTGCTGGTAATATCGCTATCGAGCCTGGCGATTTTGTTTCCGGGAAAGAGCATTTTAAGCTCATCACAGGCTCTTTCGGTTCCATATCCTAGTTCGGAGAAATCGCTTCCGTTGCAGTTCGGGCAATGCAAGTGATAGATATCCATCTTGTATCCGCAATGGTGGCAGCTGAGAATCCCTTGACTTCTATGATAGTTGAGCGGAATGTTGCAATTGGGGCACTTTAGGACATGCTGGCATTTCCGGCAAAGATAAATCGGCGAATATCCCCGGCGATTGAGGAGGATCATGGCCTGTTCCTTGCGGTCCATCGTTTTCTTGATTTCCTTAATAAGCCTTGTGGAAAAGAGAGAGGAAACACGGAGATTGAGATTAGCTGAATTGTTCATGTCTACCAGGATCAGATCGTGTTCCTGGTTCTTGGCATAACGTCGATTCATATAGACAGGTAGGTAAATTTCTTTTTCTGCCCGGGCTTTGTCGATGATTCTTGGGGTAGCTGATCCAAGAAGGACTTTGCATCCTTCGATTTCAGAACGCATCTTACTGACCTCGATGGCAGAGTAGAATGGGCTATTCTCCTGTTTGTAGCTGTCGGAATGTTCCTCGTCGATGATGATAAGTCCTAGGTTTTCAATCGGGGCAAAAACAGCACTTCGTGTACCTAAGACGACTTTCGTTTCACCGGAGACGATGCGTTTGTATTCGTCGTATTTCCTACCGTCGCTCAATGAGGAATTGAGGATGGATATGACATTCTTGAAATGGCTGTAGAAGACATCTGCCATATGATCGGTCAGAGTGATTTCGGGAAGAAGGACAAGAACTCCTTTTCCTTCTTTCAAATACTGCTTTACCAGTTTCAGGTAGACTTCTGTTTTACCGCTTCCGGTGACCCCTTGTAAAAGAATCGTCCTCTTATCGGTAGAGAGAATACAGTCGTAAGCGTTTCTCTGCTCGTCGGTGAGCTGGATTTCCTGGTATTTTTTTGCTTCCATCTCCGGAATCCTGCTGACGGGAATTGGTCTAATTTCGACGGCCTTTTTGTCCAAAAGTGATTTAAGAGAGGCTTTGGCTGAGATTTCGCTTCGGCGGATTCCGTCCTTCTCTACTCTGATTTTGTCGTAGAGCTTCTGCTCGTTCTTGGTCAGGATTCCGGAAAAGGAATCCAAGGAGAAAACATAGTCGATAGTCTTGGACTGTGTTTTATTCAATGCAGAGTTTCTTGGTTTCAGTGATGGAGGAAGAAAAGAGGATAGAATTTGGATCAAATCGGATTTATAATACTCAGCCATTTTCTTGGCTAGAGACATAAGTTTTTCGTTCAGTAACGGTTCATCATCTACTCTTCTATTGATTTTGGAAAGAGATTTTAATCCATTCTCTTTGATATATTCTTGAATCGTTTTTTCGATTTTGACTGGTTCTTCCATCACAAAAGCCATCGTTTCTTTTGATTGTCCAAAGGAAACGATGACCCTTTCTCCCGCATGGAGGTTTTCATCAAGCGTGTAATAGGAGAAAAGCCTATCCAGACTGGCACTGCTTCTTCCGATAAGAACCTTTACCAAATAGAACATATTCAGATTTTCAGTTCGACTGTTGTGTTTGTCTTATGGTATTTGTGGATAAGAGGATCGACATATTCGTGGATGAAGTCGACGGTTTGTTCTTCACTCAGTCCGATGAATCGCTTTGGATTGAGGATTTCCTTCAGCTCCTCTTTGCTGAGATGGAATCTTTCGTCGTTCTGGATGAGTTCGAGTAGACGGTTTTCCTTTCCCAACTTGACTTCATCGGCACACATCTGGGAATATTCCCGGATGATTTCGTGGATAGCCTGGCGGTCCTGGCCTTTCTTGACGGCTTCCATCATGATATTTTCCGTAGCCATGAACGGTAGGTTGTCCTTAACCCGCTTTTCGATGACCTTCTTGTTCACGACAAGTCCGTCAGTGATGTTGATGAAAAGATCAAGAAGTCCGTCGACCGTAAGGAAGGATTCACTAAGGGTAAGTCTGCGGTTTGCCGAATCGTCCAATGTTCTTTCGAAGAACTGGGATGCACTGTTCAATGTGGAATTGAAGGTTTCCACCATGACGTATCTGGATAAGGAGGACATACGTTCGCTTCTCATCGGATTTCTCTTATATGGCATGGCTGAGCTTCCTACCTGCTTCTTTTCGAAGGGTTCCTCGATTTCGTGGAAGGACTGAAGGACTCTGAGATCCTGGGAGAATTTGTACATGGTGGCGGCAAAACCTGACAGGCAGTTCAGAAGGTAGGTGTCGATTTTCCTGGTGTAGGTCTGTCCGGAGACAGGTACGGATGACTTGAATCCCATCTTCTTGGTGACAAGATTTTCGAGTTTTTTCACCTTCTTCTTGTCTCCATCGAAAAGATCGAGGAAACTAGCCTGGGTTCCGGTCGCTCCTTTGATGGATCTAGGACAAAGCTGGGAGAGTTGATACTGGAGGTTTTTCATATCCAGTACGATTTCGTACATCCAGAGGCTTGCTCTTTTTCCGACGGTTGTCAGCTGTGCTGGCTGAAGGTGGGTGTATCCCAGCGTGGTAAGTCCTTTGTACTTGAGGGCGAATTTCCGGAGATTGTAAAGGACCTGGCTTGCCTTTTTCAGAATGAGTTCGCTTGCTTCCTTCAGGATTAGGATGTCGGTATTGTCGTCGACATAGCAGGATGTGGCACCAAGATGGATGATGCCCTTGGCTTTCGGACACTGTAACCCATAGGCATAGATCTGCGCCATGACATCATGCCGGATTTCGGCTTCTTTTTTCTTAGCGTCTTCGAAGTTGATGTCTTTTTCGTGTGCCTTGAGTTCTTCGATCTGTTCGTCGGTGATATCAAGTCCCACTTCCTTTTCGCTTTCCGCAAGTATGATCCAAAGGTGGCGGAAAGTCTCGAATTTCTTCTGGTCGCTGAAAAGGAACTGCATTTCCTTGCTGGCATAACGGCTGGACAGCGGTGAAACGTAACCATCGTATTGCATTGTGTTTTCCTCCGTATATCTTTTTTATTTTATCATGTATTGGATTTTACTGGGGTTGTATTTGTCGTCCTTTTTGTTTTTTGTTCACTTTCCTTGGTTACTTGAAAGTAACCAGGTTGCAAAATAGTGCGTACTTGTCTGGTCAGGAATAAAGAGTAAAATGAAAAAGAACCGGGATTGGGATATCCTAGGCTATACGAGGAGAGAAGTCATGATTTTGAACATGGGTTACCGATGCGATATTCCAGCATTCTTCAGTCGTTGGTTTTACAATCGGATTCAGGAAGGATACGTATGTACAAGGAATCCTTATGCTCCGGAGCAGGTCCTTAAATACACTCTTGATCCACAGGTGATGGATGTCCTCCGTTTCTGTACAAAGAATCCTGAGCCGATGTTTGATGGGCTTGATCTGCTGGACAGATATCGTCAGTTCAGGTTTGTCACATTGACTCGGTATGGAAAGGATGTGGAACCGAAGGTTGGCGATAAAACAAGAATATTGAAATCCATAAAGAAATTATCCGGATATGTCGGGGCCAAGAAGGTTGCCTGGAAGTATGATCCGATTTTCGTGACAGAGAAATATTCTCTGGAATATCATCTGAGAGCATTCGAGAAAATCGCATCCGCGCTTTAGGGGTATGTCAGTTTCTGTGTCATCAGCTTCCTTGATCTGTATGAGAAGACAAAGCGGAATTTTCCTCAGGCAAGGGATGTGACAGAAAAAGATCAGATATTCCTTGCTATGCATCTAAATGAAATCGGAAGAAAATATGGCATTCCTATCCGTTCCTGTTGCGAAGCTTCATCTTTGTCTCGTTACGGAATAGAGACACAGGGTTGTTTGACAAAAGAGGTATTGGAAAAAGCAACCGACATAGAGTTGGCTGTCCCAAAATCGAAGAAGCCATCTAGTCGGTTCTGCAACTGTCTTCTGAGTTCAAATATCGGAATGTACAACACCTGTCCGCATGGTTGTCTCTACTGCTATGCAAACGATAATAGAAAAACCGTGGAGGAAAACCTCAAGTATCATGTTCCTGATTCTACGCTCCTGATTGGAAGAATCAGAAAAAGAGACAGGATTATCGTAGTAAAGCAGGAATCCTATTTAATCAAACAAATTAGCCTGTTTTAATGTTCGAATGATTTTGACGATTTTACCGATAGAATAATGAAATAATTTCATAATCAGATACAAGGATGTT
The DNA here is from genome assembly GCA_002404835.1 of Caryophanales bacterium UBA4694. GTDB lineage: Bacteria > Bacillota_I > Bacilli_A > RFN20 > CAG-288 > Enterosoma. The sequence continues at coordinate 38,903 of DHKM01000044.1, forward strand.
TTATCACATGTTGTATTTTCTAAAGAAAGGAGTTGCCATGAATCAATGTGAACGAAGGCTGTTTTTGATTCAGTCACTGTTGAAAGAGAAAGGTGAGTTCTCTGATTTTCGGATTCCGGAAGGAAAGGAGGAACAGCGGCTTCTTCTGAGAGCATTGATGAATGTCCGTCTGCCCGGTGAAGTAAGTCAAAAGTTTCTGAAAATCCAGGACGAATATCTTCAGGAAGAACTTGCTAGAAAGGGAATCTTCGACAACGATGATCTTTCACCGCTTCAGCCGGGACTTTACCTGTGGCAGGGAGACATCACGACACTGAGATGTGATGCCATCGTCAATGCCGCAAACAGCGGATTGACCGGATGCTACATCCCGAATCATCGTTGCATCGACAATGCCATCCATACCTATTCCGGAGTCCAGCTTCGTCTTTATTGCGACAGGATGATCAAGAGTCAGGGGTATTATGAACCGACCGGAAGAGCAAAGATCACTCCCGCGTTCAATCTTCCATGCAAGTATGTCCTGCATACTGTCGGGCCGATTGTCTATGGGAGTGTGACAAAACAAGATGTAAACCTTCTCCGGTCCTGCTATCTTTCCTGTTTGAAGCTTGCCGCCGAACAGGATTTGAAGAGTATTGCCTTCTGCTGTATTTCCACCGGCGAGTTTCATTTTCCGAATCAGCTGGCAGCCAGAATTGCGGTAGAAACGGCGAAGGAATTTTTAAGGACCCAATCCAGTATTAGAAAGGTAATATTCAATGTTTTCAAAGAAAATGACAGAATCATTTATGATGAGCTTCTCGGAAAAAATCAACTGTCTTAGACAAGCAGTCGAAAACTATGACAAGATTCTAATCGGAGCGGGTTCAGGGCTTTCTACTTCGGCCGGTTTTGATTATTCCGAAGAAAGATTTCACAAATACTTTTCCGACTTCGAATCCAGCTATGGGATACAGGATATGTATTCTGGAGGGTTTTATCCCTTCAATTCCTTGGAGGAATTCTGGGCTTATTGGAGTCGATACATCTATATCAACCGCTTTATGGATGCCCCCATGCCTGTTTACCATGATCTTTTGGAATTGGTAAAGAAAAAGGATTATTTCGTAATCACGACGAATGTGGACCATTGTTTCCAAAAGGCCGGTTTCGATAAAAAGAGGTTGTTCTATACTCAAGGGGATTTCGGTCTTTTCCAGTGCAGCGGGCCGTGCAGAGACGAAACGTTCGACAACGAGGAAACTATTTTGAAAATGGTCTTAGCCCAAGGTTATACGATTGGAAAGGATGGGAATCTTGTCGCACCGGAGAAGCTGAAGACTTATATTCCGTCGGAACTTGTTCCGCACTGTCCTCATTGTAGCCGGCCTATGACAATGAATCTGCGGTGTGATGATTCCTTTGCGGAAGACGAAGGTTGGAAAAAAGCAAAAAAGGAATACGAGGTCTTTCTTCCTGTAGGGATAAACGGGTTCTTTTCCTGGAACTTGGTGTCGGATACAATACTCCGATCATCATCAAGTATCCTTTCTGGAAGATGACAATGGAAAATCCAAAAGCATTGTATGTCAATATCAACATGGGAAAGGAAGACTGTCCGAAAAAGCTGAGGAATCAGTCGATCTTCATCAACGAGGATATCGGAAAAGTCCTGAATCTTCTAAAAAAACAGGCATGATTTTTGTCCCCTCTTCCAAAAGACGGCAAGGGACACTTTCTTATTCAATAGTTTCTCTCCGCATATATATCTGTTGATCGTTTTGCTGATATCATGCAGATGGTAGCAAAAAACTCTTCCGTCCGAGAAAGACAGAAGAGTTTTTCTTTAAAACTGAGTTTTATTGATTTAGTTGTAGGAAAGTTCGACGACAGGGGCAACAACACCATAGGCATTGCTCTTACCTGATCCAAAACCATAAACTTTCAGAGTGAAATGCTTGTTGTGTATGGTGTCCTCGGCAGCAGCAACCAAAGTCTTCCCGGTCGTGGAGTCATTGGAGCTGTTGGAGTAATCGTAGATGACGGACCAGTTGAAAGTCTCATCAGACTTGAGTGCATTTTCGGCAAGTGTGAAGATCTGTTCGTCCCAGATGTCTCCGACCATGGTGATAGTATGATAAGTAGTGTCGACACTGACCGACGGGGTATCCGTTCCAAGATAGAAATACGGAAGCTTATAGCCATTGAGATTGGATTCCATGGCATTTACGGCAGCTGGAGACCAATCCGTCTTGGATTCATCGACGACAAACGCATCCTGATAGGCAATGCAGAAGATAGGGCTGGAGTATCCTGCCTTCATATTCAAATTGACGGTGGAACCATCAGAATACTTGTAACTGGCTTCAATTCTAGATCCGTCATAACTATCATCCTGGACAGCAAAGTAGGTGACAGTCCAGCCGGCAGTTTCAAGAACCTGTTTGGCATTCAGGGCATAATTCTCGTTCCAATCGGAGAAGGAGGAAAGCTGGAGGTATTTTTTTCCAATCTGCCTATATGTCTTCAAAGTGACAGACGGGGTTTTGGCACCAGTATAGAAGAACGGAATGGCATGATTTCCCATGTAGTCTGTCATTTGGGTCTGGATGCTGTCGCTCCAGGCAGTGGCATCACTTGGATAGGTGACCGGAGTGCTGAGGAAGGCTTCGTAGACGGCAGAGTCGTTCCTGTCTTTGTAGATAGCAATACGGATAAGATTGTTTGCGGTCTGCTTGTAGGCAGTGATCATCTCGGATCCGTTATCTGTGACGCTGGTTCCGGAACTGAAGCTATAGCCGGCATCCGTAAGTGCGGTCTTGGCAAGATCGGCAATCTGGTCGTCCCAGGCTTCGCCGGTGATAGTGAGTTCACCATTATAGTAACTGCTGTCGACATCACTGGTGGCAAGGTAAACATACGGAAGTATCTCACCAAAGTTGGTGGTCATGAGACTCTTGGTATCGTCATCCCAAGCACCATCGGTGGGAACGACGAAGTTCTTAAGATAGGTAGCCTTGAAATAGGCTCTTTCTTTGGCATTCTTGTAAAGAGCGATGGTAATGGTATTTCCGTCTTCGTCTTTTCCGACGCCATCGATGCGGTCAGAGGAATCGGTGAACGTCCAAGTGATATCGGACATGCCGTTCAAGGCCGTCTTGCAAAGGTCAAGAATCCTGCTATCCCAGGATTTTCCGGTAAGTTCGACAGTTTTACTAGACTGTTTCAAGGTCGGATTCTTGGTACCGAGATAGAAGTATGGAAGTTCATGTCCGCCGAGTTCGAGCTTCATGGCATCCTTGATGGTATCGCTCCACATAGCCCAAGTGTCTGTTTCTCCAGGAATATTGAATCCTTCGACAAAGGAGAGAGTCAGAGCTGCGGATTTGTTTCCGTATCCGGAATTCATCTTGGCAGTGATGACACAGTTGTCAGACATGGTCTTGGTGGCAACAAAGGTTCTTCCGAAAGAATCGTCGCTGGAAATCGTTACATTATATCCGGCAGCTTCATAGGAAGCCTTGGCATTGTCGATCATGGCTCCGTTGAAGACGTCGCCGGTGATGGTCAGAGCTTCATCGTAAGTATCATAATCGGTATCGAGTCTGTCGGTTCCAAGATAGACGTAAGGGATGTCGGCACTATGTCCGTCGACATACTTGTTGATTTTCTCCGTAATGGCTTCATCGAAAGCCGTGCTGTCGGCCGGAACGGAAAGCGGATTGTAATAATAGATGTCGAGGCTGACAAGGCTGGTAGCAAAAAGAACAGCCACAATCGTGCATCCGTCATCCATCTTCTTGTTGGTAATAAGAGACTTCAGACTTCCGTCGGAATTCTTTTCTTCGATGCAGGTATAGCCGGCAGTTTCGAGAACCGTCTTGGCAGAAGAGAAGATACGATCGTCTTTGAAGCCCCCGTCGATGGTAAGCTTCTTCACTTCGTTGTTCCAGTCATAGGAGAGCGTATTTGTTCCAAGATAGAGATACGGAAGCTCATGTCCATCGAAGCTGGATGTGAAACGGGAAGCGATGTCGCTTGGCCACTGTCCACTGGTCGGAGCCTCGTATTTTTCCTTATAGTAGCAAGAGAGATGCGGGAAGGGTGCGCTGGTCGATCCGCTCTTGTAGATTTCGATGCTGACGTAGCATCCGTCTTCGAAGGTATAGTTTCCGGAAACGACGACACCATAGCTTTCCGTCGTCTTCTTGACATTCTGGTATCCGCCGGCCTGGAGTGCAGCCATACTGTCATCCAGAACGCTGTCGTCCCATTTTCCGCCATCGATTCCGTCAAAGCCGAA
>DHKM01000060.1 GCA_002404835.1 Caryophanales bacterium UBA4694
GCTAGATTTAGAATTAACTAAGGATAAATAATTTAAAATCATTCCTACTAAATATCCGAAATTAACGTTTATATTCTGCAGGTTTTCATAATTTTTCTCGCAAATAAAAAAGGAAAACAACTTAAAGAATCAAGTGGTTTTCCAGTTTTGAACGAAGCAGAAAATCAGCGTTCTGTATTTAATATAGACGAAATATCGATATTGCGCTCTTTCAGAATTTCGAGGTATTTGTGATAAATGAAATCTGCAGCTTGTGCAATATCATATTTTTCGGTATCAACTTCCACATCGATGATTTTGTAGATTGAATCATCCAATTCGAAAGCCTGATGATCGTTATCGATTCTGGATTTGATCTTTTCGGGATCGTCGCCTCTTCCATACATTCTTGAGAGACGTAGTTTCTCATTAGCTTTCATATAAAAAATGACGATTTTCGGATCATGGAAAGAGGAATATGTCTTTGCACCGTTGAATTCCACAGCCATGCATTTATCAATCTTGACCTCTTTTTTCGAAGTACCATAAAAATTTCCGTTGAAGGTCACGGTTTCGATGAATTCATCGTTTTTCTTCATCTTTTCAAATTCTTCTTTGGAAACAAAATGATAGTCTACATCGTTTACTTCACCTTTACGCATCTCACGTGTCGTATGAGTGATTACCTTCTTGATTCCGTAATGAGCCTGAAGATAGAGGCATGTAGCAGTTTTTCCACTGGCGGACGGTCCTGTCAGAATGATCATATTTCTATACCTTTCCTAGATTCAATTCTTCAAGAATTTGAAAAATATTCTATACATTCAACATTCGATATTCAAGAATTAGATTTGATTATCAACCACTTTCATGATTTCATGTGGATCTTTCAGAATTTTTTTAGGATGTATAGGATAATTCGAAAGGAATTCATATGTCTTATACCCCCAGCATACGGAATACATATTCGTTATTCCTAGGTTCTTTGCAGTCAGAATATCCGTATCACTGTCTCCGAAATAGCAGCCTTTGGTAAAATCCAATCCATATTCGCGTGTTTGATCAAAAAAAGCTTTTGCATCCGGTTTTGTTTTTCCACCCAAAGGAATACCGATTACTTTTTCAAATGTTCCCGGTTTAAAACTATGATTGATGACTTCTGTAGCAATAGCCTGGGGCTTGTTGGTATAAATGAAAAGAAGCACTCCTTTTTTCTTTGCATAATCCAAGGATTCTCTTATCCCATCAAACGGTTTTGTATAATCCATGAAATGCTTTTTATAGTATTGATAATAGGCGTCAAATACCTCCTGATATTTTTCTTGATTGTCTTTTCCAACCGCGCGTTCAATCAGTTTTACAGAGCCGTTCCCTATAAATCCTTTGTATTCCTCTAGACCATGTTGAGGAAGGTGGTATTTTTCCAAGGCTCGATTCACGCACACCTGCATATCCACAAGAGTGTCAAGAATGGTGCCGTCTAAATCAAAAACAAAAAATTGATAGAATGATTTTTCCATAATCTTTTTCCTAGCACCTCTATTTTATCAAAGACAAAAAAGGTTGAAAAGACTGTTTTTTCTCTAAAAATCAGGAATAAAAAACAAATGAAAAACAAGTCAAGAATCATTAGAAAAAACGGAGAAAAAAAGTAGCAGGAAAATTGCACATAATTATCGGGTTTATTTCATTGATATAAAAAAATAATATAATGTTAAATTTTACGTTTTTATGGAAATAATTCAAACTTACAATTCTATATTTTAATTAGGATTGGTTTATTGTTTTATTTAAAAAGGAATCAGCAAGAAACTTTATGCGAAAATTCACTTGTTTTTTTTATAAAAATAACGTATTATTCTTTGCGTTTTAATACCTAAAAAAACAGGAGGGTTGACTATGAAAGTTGCAGATACTGCATTTGACTCCCCATACATTATTGAGATGAAGAGTGTCACAAAGGTTTTTGATGGCGAAACTGTCATTGATAAGATGAACCTGAACATCAAAAAGGGAGAATTCGTTACAATTCTTGGACCATCCGGCTGTGGTAAGTCCACTACTTTAAGAATGATTGCCGGATTCGAAACGCCGACAAGTGGAGATATTCTTCTTAATGGCCGGGACATCACGCCTGTTCCTCCTTATAAAAGGCCAATCAATACGGTTTTCCAGCATTATGCCCTTTTCCCGAATCTAGATGTATATGAGAACGTCGCTTTCGGATTAAGAAACAAGAGACTTCCCGTTCCGATTCTTGATAAGGAAGGAAAACCGGTTCTGAAAATCAACAAGTCGGAAGTGAAATACTATCGTTCCCAAATCAAAAGAATAAAAGGGGATAAGATCATCTCTGAAGAAGAAAAAGAAAAACGACTCGAATATCTAAACAAAAAGTTAGAAGAAACCCTGAACAACCCTAAGCAAGCCTACAAGAACAGGAAACTTACGGAAAAAGAAATCGACGAAAAAGTCGTCAAGGCTTTGAACGTCGTCGATTTGGACGAACTGGAAGACAGAGATATCTCTACTCTTTCCGGTGGTCAGCAGCAGCGAGTTGCAATCGCGAGAGCAATTATCTGCGAGCCGCAGATTCTTCTTCTGGATGAACCTTTGGGAGCCTTGGATCTCAAGATGAGAAAAGATATGCAACTCGAACTTAAGGAAATGCATAAGAGACTTGGCATCACTTTCATCTATGTCACGCACGACCAGGAAGAAGCATTGACCATGTCCGATACAATCATTGTCATGAACGATGGAATCATTCAACAGGAAGGTTCCCCGGAAGCCATATATAATGAGCCGGCCAATGCCTTTGTTGCCGATTTCATTGGTTCCTCCAACATTTATAATGCTACAATGATTGCCCAACGCAAAGTAAGGTTCCTCGGCATGACTTGGGATTGTCTGGATGATTTCGATGTCAATGAACATGTCGATGTTGTCGTAAGACCGGAAGATATCCACTTCTCGACCGAGCCGAAAGAAGGATATATCCAAGGAAGGATTACCGAAAAGGTTTTCAAGGGAATCCATTATCAGTATGTCATCATGATCGGACATAGCGAAGTCCTCGCTCAAAGCATCAAGGACTTCGATGAAAACAGCCCGATCTATATCCAGATTCGTCCGGATGGAATCCATGTCATGAAGGCAAGCAATGACCTGAACGTATATTCGGATTCCTATATCGACAACAACCACCAGGTCAGAATCGATGACAAGCCATTTAACTGCGACCTGAGTCAACTGATTCCTAATTCGACGATGGATGAGAATGGAATCGTTCATTTCGAAGGAAAGGAATACGATTTCAAGGATGCCGATGTGGTCGCAAGCGTCAATCCGGAAGGCTTCCAGATTTCCGATGACACAAGCGAAGCAAATGATTCCGGCGAAGTCATTTCTTCTGTCTACAAGGGAGACCACTATTTGATTCTTGTCCGTTCAAGTGAAGAGGAAGATTTCTTTGTTTCTACCCCTTATACCTTCAATGTCGGTGACATTGTCGGTATTACAGCGGACAAGCAAGCCATTAAATTGAAACTGAGAGGAGATATCAGCGAATATGTCTTATAAGACATTACGAAAGAGCCTCGCTCTTCCCTTTGTTCTCTTTCTCATTCTCTTTGTTGTCATTCCGATTCTCTTCATCGTCTTCTATGCCTTCACCGATTCTGATGGGAATTTCACCTGGGATGCCATTGTCAGTTTCTTCACCTCGACAACGAAACTAAATGTCCTTCTTGTCTCTTTGCTGATTGGTATATTCAATACCGTCCTCTGCCTATTGATTTCATTCCCGCTAGCCTATCTTCTAGCCAATCCGAAAATCAACAAAAACTATGTTTTAGTCATGATGTTTGTCATGCCGATGTGGATCAACTTTGTCCTACGTACCGGTGCCTTGAGAGAACTTCTTTCCATCGTATTGAAGTGGTTCGGCACAACCACCGGTCAGCATCCTCTTTTCTGTACCATGGTCGGCATGGTCATCAACTATATTCCTTTCACGATTTTGCCTTTATATTCGACGATGCTGAAACTCGACCAATCTCAGATTGAAGCTGCCGAAGACCTAGGATGCAATCCGTTCCAGACATTCACGAGGTCGATCATTCCACAGGCCATGCCGGGAATCATCTCCGCAAGTATGATGGTATTCATGCCGACGATTTCTTCCTATGTCATCTCCGATACATTAAGTGAAGGTAAAATCATGCTGTTTGGAAACTCCATCTATCTTTCCTTCTCCAACTCTGACTGGAACTCCGGTTCCTTCATGTCTCTTATCATGTTGATTATCATTTTCTCCTTGATGCTTGCGACAAAGAAATTCCAACGTACATCTGAGGAACAGGGAGGTGGTTCATGGTAAAGAAGAAAATTTTTGCCTATGTCTATATCTATCTTGTTCTCCTCTTCCTTTATCTACCCGTCTTCTATTTGATTGTCTATTCCTTCACTAATTCGAGAGTCACTGGACAGTGGACAGGTTTTTCCTTGGATCTCTATAGGAATCTTTTCAGAGATGAAGAAATCATGAGAGCTCTTGGTAACACTTTGATTCTTGCCGGAATCTCCTCTTTGGTTTCAACCATCTTTGGAACTCTCGGAGCAATCGGTCTATTCTATTGTCGAAAAGGATTCAGAACTATCATCGAAAACATCAATCAGATTCCTGTAGTCAATGCCGAAATTGTCATTGCCATGTCATTGACAGTAACATTTGTTTTCCTAGGACAGCATTTCTTTGGTGGTCAATCCATCTTCTCCTTCTGGACTCTTCTTATCGGTCATTGTTGCCTAGCCATTCCATTTGTCTATTTGAATGTGAAGCCGAAACTTGCCCAGATGGATCCCGCCCTTTATGAGGCTGCTTTGGATCTCGGTTCTTCTCCGACCAAGGCAATCCATCAGGTCATTATTCCTCAAATCATCCCTGGAATCCTTTCCGGCTTGATTCTAAGTTTCACTCTCTCCCTAGACGACTTCATCGTCACTGCCTTCACAAGAGGAAACGGACTTCTCAGCAAAGAAAGCCAAATCGAAACCCTTTCCACCTTGGTCCAAGCAAAAATCAAGAAAGGAAGCGTCCCTCCGGCGATGCGTGCCTTGACAACCTTCATCTTCCTTATCGTCCTTATCATCGTGGTCATCTATTCTATCAAAGTCAATCATGACGCAAGGAAGGACAAAAAGAGTCTCGGAAACCATTCTAAGAGGAGGCAGATATAGAATGTCAACCCATATGAGAACTAAAAAAATATTACCTCTTTTTTCCGCTTTGGGACTGATTCTCCTTTCCAGCACGGAAATCGGGAAGGCATCCGTAAAACAAGCCAGAAGATTCTTCGCTTTGAATTCCGAACCAATTGAGCTGTCCATCTACAATTCCGCAGACTACATTGCGGAAGACGAAAAAGGAGATGATGGGAGCTTGATCAGCAAAGGATTGGTTTCAAAATTCAAAGATTATTGTATCAATGATCTCGGAATCAATGTTTCCGTTTCCTATTCCACTTTTGATACCAATGAAACCATGCTTTCGGAACTGAAGACCGGCAGAGCCAATTATGATCTTGTGACACCGAGCGACTATGTCATCCAGAAGATGATCCGCGAGGACATGATAACCACATATGATGAAGACTCCACACCGATGTATAACAAATATGTCTCACCTTGGATTACCGAGCAGATGGACAACATCGAAGTGGACGGAATTAAAGGCCTCGTAAACAAATACGCTAGAGGTTATATGTGGGGAACACTCGGAATTCTCTACAACGACACCTTCAACGGGGTTATCGCAAGAGGCATTACTTCCGAAGAAATGGACCAGGACATGCAGTCCTGGGATTCATTATGGGATGACAAATACAACAACCTTCTCGCCATCAAGGACAGCATGCGTGACACCTATGCAATCGGCATTCTCTACACATACAGAGAAGAGCTGAAATCATTAAAAGAACAATACGATAAAGGAGAAATTTCCGATGACGATTACAACAAAACCGTCACAAAAATTTTCAATCGTTGTGAAGATAAGAATCTCTCCGAAGTAAAGGAAAACCTGACTGCTCTGAAGAAAAATGCCTTCGGATTCGAGGTGGATAGCGGAAAGGTAGATATGGCGAAAGGCGATAAATTTGCCATCGATATCGCTTGGTCCGGTGATGCCTCCTATGCCATGGATATGGCAGACGAAAACAATGCCAAGCTTTTGGAAAACAACCCGGATGCAGATACGACAACGCTCCGCTACGCTCTTCCAGACACAGGGGCCAACATCTGGTTTGATGGATGGGTAATGCCAAAATCCATTGAGAACAGGCCCGGTCATAAAGAGATTGCCGAAAAATTCGTGGACTTCGTCTCCGACCCGGAACACATCTATGGGGATGAATCCGTCAATCCGGATCAACTGACTAATGTCGCGCAGAACATGAACTATATCGGATACACTTCCGTCATTGCCGGAGACAGCGTTTTGTCCTTGGTGAAGAGTTGGTATGATATCCGTTATGACGAAGATGAAGATGATTTCGATGATTCCATATTGGATGACTATACACTTGTCGATGTCTCGAAAATTCCGTCCATGAGCAAAAAGGAGCGGGAAGAATCCTATTATTTTAAGGATATCTCCTACTTCTTCAAGGGAACCTTAACCGACATGGATGATTCCGACATGGTCTTTGCAGTTCTTGCATCCAACAAAGACAGACAGTTCGATACGCAGTATCCGGATTCATCCATGCTTCCCTGTCTTTGCATCATGCAGGACTTCGGAAACCAGACAAATGCCCTTACGAAAATGTGGGAACAGGTGAAGAACACCAATCTTCCCCTTTGGGCTTACATTCTTGTCATCATTGCTATCCTGCTTCTCATCGGTTATATCGTCTTCGAGAAAATCAGGAAGAAGATTGTCCTAGACAAAAGAAGAGAAAGAAAACTCATGAGACAGGCCAAGGAGAAAGCAGCCCTGGAAGCTTTGAAAAAACAGCAGAAACTTGAGAAACAGTCTTTGAAGGAAAGCAAAAAAGCCACAAAAAAGAACGGTTAGTGCTTATAGAACCCCATGATCGTTGGGGTTCTTTTTTTTGAAACAATGTATTTGTCGTGCAAATCAAACGGTTTTATGAGATACTAATTCTTATTCTTTTACTTGGAGGTAAATTCATGAAGAAAAGATATACACTCGTTTTACTGCCTTTGCTTGGCCTTGTCTCCTGCAACAGAGGCAATGCCGGTTCCACAAAAAGCAGTCCTTCTTTAACCAACTCATCTGTCTCTGCATCCACAAAATCCAATACAGCCTCTTCTTCGAAGACTCCTTCCGTTTCGCCTTCGATCAAAGAACCGAGATCAATCGACGATATGATTGAAGATCTGAAGAAACCGATGACGGTCACCGGTACCGTAACCGAAACATTGATCAACACTAAGGACAATACGGAAAAAAGTCTCGTCAACCAGGAAAGTCTTATTCTTGGAAACGAATCCTACCATATCGAAATCTCCGGCGAAAGCTATGACGAGCCCTATACTTCCACCCTCTACAAAGGCGAAGATGGAAAGGCTGTCCACTACTACCTCAATGACATGAATGAGGTGGAAAGCGAAGATGCCACAGACAGCGATGGAAAGACTATCGCCTTCGAATCCGTCTCCAATCCATGGGATGAAATCGATCCGGCTATTTTCCAGCAGGAAGAAGATGGAAGATGGGTCGGTGATTTGGAAAACACAGACTACTACTCCGATCTAAACCTCATCATGGATAGAAACACCAATATGGATTTCACCAGTATGGCTGAACATTATGAAAGTCTTGGTGTCATCTATACAAAATATGAGTTGAAGATTCAGGATGAAAAAATCACCGGACTCATCGTTGAGACAAAGCCTCTCAGCGATGCTCTTTCCACCTCCCGTCTTTCCTACGATCTTGATTTTGACTATTCTTCTTCCTCTTCACACGAATATCCGAAGCTTCAGCCACTTGAAACCAAGCCGTATCACACTGCATTAAGGAATGCTCTTACCAAACTGACAACGGATTCGTTTGCCTATTCCGGAAGTTATACTGCTTATGGTGATGAGACCGAAATCAGCGGTTCATTCACCGATGAGGGAATCTATGTCTATGATTCTTATAGCACTCCTTCCACCGGAAACTATGGCTTCATCGAAAAAGACGGCAAAGTGGTTTTTGTAACCAAAGACAGCAAAGGAAACTATAAATACAAGAATTGGGACAGCGAACAGCCTTATGATGCCAGGACATACCTGGATGTCACTTCTCTAAAAGATTTCCGGCCTCAGATTGTCTTAGCAAGTGAACTCTTCAGCTACGACGAAACCACCAAAATCTACTCTTTAAGCGGATCAAAGGCAGGTATCTTCGGAAAATATTTCAATCTTGAATCGCAGGCGGATCCTGCCACCATTCAGACCGCAACCAAGCTTGAAATCCAGCTGGCTGAAAACGGAAATCTGAAAACAATGAAGTACATCGGTGACGGATTGGGTTTTGATTCCATGACAATCGAATATAGTTTTGATTCAGTAACTCTACCATTTGAGCCTACTTCCCTTGGAGAATATGATGCTTTGAAGGATTTTTATGGCACCTATACTGGTACGATCAAAGTCAATAATGTCGACACTGAGCTGACGATTGTCTTCTCCTCTGACGGTCTTACCTTCAACGGAACAGAAGCCACCAACGTTGCCCTGAACAAATATGGTGAACTCACCTTTACGGTCGATGAGACAAACTACTACATTCCAAGTACGAAAGATAGATTGAAAAACGCAGACAACTATAAAACTGTAGCCACCTTGACCTTCACCGCTTAAATCAAAAATCCCGGCATAAACAACAGTGTCGGGATTTTTAATAGGATTTATCTTCTTCGATTATTTTTATATCATCGATGTCATCAAATGCAATCTTTGTTCCGTCATCGAAAATGACAGTTTTGCTTTCTTCATCGATTCTACGGAAATTACCTTTATAGGTTTTATAATACCCTCCTGCTTTCTTTGCGTCTTTTTCAAAATATAGAATTGATATTTGTGCTTTTTTCTTTTCTGAAAGTTCTGTCAGAATAGAACGAATTCGGTCTTTTTCCTCTTCAACCATAACCTTCCGTTCTTCTATCTGACGTTCTTCTTCCTGAATGGAATCCTCATATCCGTCCAAGGCACTGAATGGCATGAACTGAGCCGCCCTTTTCTCCATGGGCATCCTTTTATGATGCCTAAGATCAGGTCTTTGAATTTCATATATTTCGCTGTAATCGTGAATATCCTGTTTCACGCTTTATGGCCTCCTATTTCCTTGTTTCTCTCTTTTCCGGTTGCTTCTTTTTTGCAGTCGACCAATTTAAGTACAGCATTCTTCCCATATTTTTTCTTGATGTCAAAAATCGCTTTCTGAACCTGGTACTCCTTTTCCCTATCTTCTTTTTCTTCTTTTTCCTTTTCTTCTCTTTTTTCATTGTCTTCGAAAAGAGAAAGCTGGACCTCGGTATCTTCCACGCTTGTCTCGTCCTTCAAGTTTAAAGCAACCACACGAATTTTTCTGATAAGAAGCCTCGGATCAGAAACGGCATCATAGATTCTGAGAAAGCCTTGGACAAGTTCTTTGGTCGAAGAAGTATTATGCTCGAACAGATAGTTCCCATGTCCTGGCTTGATGACTTTTCTTCCCAAATAATCCTCCGTTGTCTCACCCGAATAGGAAGTAAAGATTTCCAGGTTCTTCACATCATAATCAAGCACAAGCTCGATTTCCCTGGTAACCTTCTTTTTTTCGAACAGGGCCATGGATAGACTGTCCGCCATTTCCGTAACGATGGTCCTAGCCTCTTGAAATCCGTATGGTTGATGTAGAACCTGACCAATGGACATGCTGTTAGTGCTTGGATGATATTTCTTGATATCCGAAATGGTCGTCGGTTCTTCTCCCCAGGCATGATCGATCAGGAGTTCCGCATTGACTCCGAATTTAGAGAAAAGCAGGTTTTCGTTATAATAGTCTTCATCTTTTCCGATAGAGCATTTGGCAATATCTCCCATAGTATAAAGACCGAGTGATTCTAGTTTTTCCTGGTATCCTCGTCCAACTCTCCAAAAATCCTTCAAAGGCCGGTGGGTCCAAAGTTCTTTCCGGTAGCTCAGCTCATCAAGCTGTGCGATTCTGACTCCGTCTTTGTCGGCTGGCACATGTTTAGCCAGAATGTCCATGGCAACTTTTGCCAAATACAGGTTTGTTCCGATCCCGGCTGTTGCCGTAATTCCGGTATTCTTCAAAACGTCCCGTATCATCAACATAGCCATCTGATGAGCAGTCATCCTACTTGGTCCAAGATAATCGGTAACATCCATGAAAACCTCGTCTATGGAATAGACGTGGATATCCTCCTTGGCCACATATTTAAGATAAATCGAGTAGATTTTACTGCTGACATCGATATAGTCCTGCATGTGCGGGGTGGCTGCAATATAACACAGTTTCAATTCCGGAAACCGGCTTAGAATCCGACTATCGTATCCTTCGCCGGAAAAAGAATGCAGCCTTGTTTTCTTTAATCGTTCCCGATTGATTTCTTCGACTTTCTGCACCACTTCAAAAAGCCTTGCCCTTCCACCGATTCCATACTGTTTCAAAGCAGGTGAGACAGCAAGGCAGATGGTCTTTTCCGTCCTTGAGACATCGGCTACGACAAGATTGGTCGTCAAAGGATCGAGATGCCTCCTTACACACTCCACGGAGGCATAAAAGGACTTCAGGTCGATACAAATATACGTTCTTTTCTTTCCGTTCATCATTTCCCTAATCATATCAAATCAGCATCTTCAGCTTTTCAAAAGAGTTACTTCCCTGAAGTTCTTCCTCGAGGTTGATTCCAAGATAATAGATCCTATCCCACTTTTCGGGAAGTTCCGTGGGAATAATCATCGGGAAAATCAAAATGACTTTATCTACTTTCCCAAGATCAAGATGATTATCCTTATCCAAATATCCGAGTTGCATATAGTCAAAAAGAGTATAGGTAATATCTTCGTTAAGTGGTCCTATGATATTGCGATAAGGGATGTATTTAACTTCCAAAACGACCTGCTTCTTCAGCTTTCCGCTGTTGATATCATAGTACTCAAGAAGATAATCCGGGGAAGTATGCCTGGAATTGATGGACACAGTTTCTTCTTTTCCGGCTTTTTGGATGTTTTGGCAATACTTTCCGTATAAGACACGGACCTTCTCGTTCTGGTTCTGATAATAGAAAACAGACTGATTTTCAGTAAAATCCAAAAAGGAATTCACATTCGTAGAAGAAAGAAAATAGCCTTTGTCCTTCAAAGCCATATCAAGAAGATAAAAGCCATAATACTCAAAAAGCAAAGAGGATTTCAGTCTTATATGGGAAGCCTGATTTTTCTTGGGCTTGGATTGGATCTGGTGCATCAGATCTCTAAGATATTTTTCCAAGGCATCCACTCTTAGATAGGACTGATATTCATTTCCGGCATCGACTTCCTTGAACTCATCCTTTTGCAAGAAAAAGAAAACGGAATCAATATATTTTTCAATCCATTCCAATAGTCCATTGATATACTTTATGGACTGAAAATAATGGTTTCGCTTCGCATCCAAGGACTTGATATGATTGGTCTCAAGAATTTTATCGGCACTTGAGAATTTTATTTTTTTGTTCCTGTTTGCTTTTTTGATTTCCTCATCACACTCATTTACAATCAGGATAAAAGTAGCCTTCTTGTCCTGTATTTCACGTTCCTTGAGTTTGAGAAAACGATAGAAAGCCAAAAGGGTTCTCTTTGTTCTTCGATTTAGAGGCGTATCATAGGAGAAATTTTTCTTTCTGACAAATCGTTTTCCGTATTTTGCCGGCTTCATCAAAGAAAGACGGACTGATTTTGCATCCTGTCTGGAAAGATTGTCCGAACGGACATAATCGTTTCGACATTCCTGTTCCATATGAATGACAAACCATTCCATTTTGATTCTAAAGCGTTCATATTCTGAACGGAGTTTTTCAAACATGGAAAAAAAGGTATCCGAATCTGTAGAGGTCTTATCTTCCTTTTCAGAAAAATGAAAGATATCAAGACTGATTCCGGATATCATGCTTTCCAGTCTTTGGATCATAGAATCCTGGCCGGCTTTACTTACGCCGCTGATGCACTGGACATCGAAAAAGGCGTGGATGCTTTTCTGTTCTGTCTCAACAGTGATTTCATGCTTTCCAGAGAAATAACCAAGAGATTTTTCTCCTCCTGAAATCAAATATTGGATGCCGGGTTTCAGTTTCAGAAGATTTCTCGGACACTCCAAAGCCAGCCACTGATTATCTTCAGAAAGGTAATATGCTTGGGGACATTCTAAGCTTACAATGGCTTTGCAATCAGGATGAATCTTGAGATAAACGGTATCATTTTCTTTGAAAGAGAAAATGCAGCTTTGGTCTTGAATGTTGGAAAGCGAAATCGTTACTGGCGTATAGTTGTTCTGTAAAAATTCCATATTATCTGGCATAGGCAAAGCGTTTTAATTCAAAAGATTTGTTTTTGACATCCTGTTTGCATAATTCGAAATCGGATATCTCTGTATATTGATCGAAAAGTTTATACAATTTGGAATCCTTGTATTTATCCGGCGTTAGAACAAGATCAATAATATACTCTTCCGGTCCTCTTATTTTTCTCATGATTGTCTGATGGATGGCATAATCAAAGGCTTTACGAACGGAAAATTCGTTTCCATCTACTTGATTGGCTTTGTTAAATCCGTCAACCGCACTTGTAAGATATATAGCGATATTCCTGGCGTTTCTGAATGAAATCCCTTTTTGAGAGTCGCTTTCATTAAGGATTCGATCGAACTCATCGAAAAACTCGCGCTGTTTTGGATCAAATACACTGATATAATCGAGCACAGAGCGATCTTCGGCTTTGAACAGTCGCTTCAATTCGCCTCTTCCATTCATATATTTCGGGGTATTCTTATTCATAAGGATTCTTGATCCGCTGAAGCGGTCAAAAGTAGCTTTTTTCAAATTGATGACAAACGATCGGTCAAGTAATCTGTCTGAGAGTTCCTTTGTGGTCTCATCAAGATTGATCGTGCCGACAAAAATGATATTATCCAGAATCGAAATCGAGGATGGGAATTCATTTCCATTTTTGCAGGGAAGCGATTTATCATAAAGGTGAAGTACCCTATCCTGTCCGTCTCTTTCAAGGATGGACATAAACGGAGCAAACCAGTACTCGATTCTAGAAAGATTCATCTCATCGAAAATAACCATATGCATTTTAGTCGGATTGTCTTTGGCATGCTTAAGAAAAGAAACAAGCCCTGTATCAGAGGGAATATAGTTATCCGAAGAAGGATCATAGAACCCAAGGACGTCGCTTGGTTCTGTATAAGACGGGGAAACGGTAACAAAAAGCAAAGTCTGCTTTTCTTCAGACATATTGAAAAACCTAGCATATTCTAAAGGAAGTCTGGTTTTTCCTGTTCCAGACATTCCAGCAAGGATGGTCAAAAGGCCGGTCTTTATGCAGGCGTGAAAATTGAAGATATCATCCGGATAATAATAAAGGTTCCTTGCTTTCGTATATTCAACAAATTGATTCAACGCGGAAGCAGTGTCGCTTTCCATGGATTGGACGGAGGCTTCCTCCAAAGAGGAAATCGTATCCGACTCTTTTTCCATAGGTTTGCTTTCGATTTTCGTTACCTGATTAAGTGTAGTCTTTTCCAAGAAGGCATAGGAGGATCTATCATCTGGGTATAAAAGAAGATTTTCTTTTCGGAATGTCTCTTCATCGAATTCAAATTCGATGAATTTTCCTCCCTCTTTTCTTTGACAGTTGAAGCAACTATGAGGAGAGAATGTGAGGTCAACGGAAATCAAACGATTCTGATAAAGAAGATACATCGGAGCACCATAGACGCTTCTATCAAAAGAGGTCAAGGAAATCACTTTGCCATCTTTTAGTTGCTGATAACTGATGGAATCGATGAGGGGCAGAACAAAATAACGTGGATTGGTATTCGGAACATCAAAAAAGCGTACCTTTCCCAATTTGTTGAAGTTTTTATAGATGATGTTGCTTTTGTTGCTGGCTTTATAGAAGGGATAAAAGAGAATCATCTTGTTCTTTGTTTTCTCTTCGATGAATTTGGCTTGCTCCGCAGCAGAAAGTTCAGAATCTACAAAGGGGTAATTCTTCTCTCCAATCAAAGATAAAAATGCATCCCCTGTTATTGTGAAATAAGGGTAAGTATCTAAACCATATCTCCAAAAACTGCTTTCGTTCTTGAGAACAAGGTCGGGTTCATCCGAAATCGGTTCAAAAAAACACTGGAGATAAAAATGCTCCATACTTGTAGCACATTCGGATTTAACAAACCGAGCCAAACAGCAGTGATGCTCTCTTGAATCAAGAAGTCCTTCTAGCGGATCGGGATTTTCATAAAAGTCATCCATTATTTTTCATCCTCCAAGAATCGAACAAAAACATAGGATTTTAGAATCATGGATTCAGCTGCTTCGTAGTCTCCTTTATCCGTTTTTTCTTTGATTTCCTCAATAAGAAGCAGAAGATTTTCTTTGGTCATATCTGGAAAATCTTTGACTTTTAGAGACGTACCCATTTGAATATAAGAAACAAATTTTTCTTTAAGCTTGGCCAATTCTTGTTGATAGCTATCATTCAGCTTCTGCAGTTTGTCGTTTTCTTCTTTCAGTCTTTGATTTTCCTGATCTGTCTTTTCCTCTTTCTCTGCGCATTTTTCTTCATTTATCGATGCTTTTGATTCTGCTGGGATTTCTTTATTCGAATCTGCCAAGGCAATTGCCTCTTTTTTCTCTTTTTTTGTATTTGGATAGGCTTCATTTCTCAACTCTTCCAATTTTTCCAAAGGAATATTTCGATTCAAAAAAAGCACCTCAAGAAGAGCCTTAAAATAGAAGTTAGGATAATTCTCGATGGCTTGTTCCAATTCACTGTAATCAACATTTCCAACAAGATTTTGAGATTTCAGAAGTGTTCTAAGAATCTTCTGTTCATACTCATAAAGAAGCGTCTCGTCTTTGTGTTCATTGTTATAAATATAGGTCCCACAGAAGTCCATGACGACCTCCATTTTCGGATTATCCACATTTGTGCAGCGATAAAGCTTGCTATTCCTGATTTCCTTTTCTTTTTTATGCAGAGAAAGATACTTAATTAAGATACTTTTTGCTTTTGCTTCTCCGATGAAATCATAAGTAAGTTTTACAAAATCCTCAGAAGAAATCTTAGCAAAACTCTCAAATTTCAAAAACATAGGCTTGCTATTCTTTGATGACATCAGACATTTCCTCCATCATTCGTTTTTTCATTTCCCCGACATAATCATTAATGTTCTTCTGAATCAGTTTCTTTCTAATTCGTTTTACCGTCTGAGCTGGTTCTATTACCTTTTCTACTATCTTGTCTACAGCTTTTGGTGGGTTTACGGGAATAGATAATTTCTTACTGTTATGAGGATCAAAACAAAGCCTTTCCAAAGGAATATAGTCTTCTCCTTTTAAAATAAGCAATTCAATGAAACATGGACCATTTGTACCAATTTCATATAAAATGTCTTGCTCAGAAATAATCATTTTTTCATATTTTCCTGTAGCAAGATTGTGAATCATAATGGAATCCGTGTTGTAAACAGTCTTCACTTCTTTGCTGATGATCAACTGTAAATTGTTTTGTTGAATATAAACGTTCATTTTTTCACTCGTTTCCAAGCATATATTTTACCATATATCCTTTTGTTCTTTATACTATTATCATTATATCAAAGGAGTCATAAAAAGGAAATGAGGTAAGAAAAACCTGGAACCATTATAATGTTTGTCTATGCCAAGATCAGAGTTTTTATCGGAAATGTACTAGATCTAAAGCAATTCAAAAAAACACCTCCAAGAAGGAGGTGATATAAACTTGGTAGCGGGGGCAGGATTCGGACCTACGGCCTCCAGGTTATGAGCCTGACGAGCTACCACTGCTCTACCCCGCGATATATGTAGCTTGTATAATATACTCTCAAAAACATATAATTTCAAGGAAAAAAATCGAAAATTCGATGTAACCGGTTTGATTGTTCCATTTTTTCTACCTTTACTTGATTCTTTACTCTTATATGATATAGTCTAACTTAATCGAAGGGCTTAACTATGAAAAAAATACTAATAATTGTCAATGGATATTCAAAAAATCCCAATAACGAATATAAAGCAAGAAGAATCACAGAAGAATTCAACAACAGAGGATTCATGGTAGAAACCGTTTCGGCTTTGGATTTGTTACCACTTTGTTATGGAAACTCAATTGAAATCGAAGGCATAGAAGAATACGCTCTCGCCATCGATTTGGATAAAGATAGCTATCTTGCAGATTGTCTTTCCAAACTCAAGATTCCGCTTTGCAATAGTTCCAAATCCCTTCATTTAAGCGATGATAAAATGTCATCGATTATTGCGTTACACCAAAGCGGTATTCCGGTTCCTCTTTCCATTCCTGCCCCTCTATGTTATGTGACAGACATCGAGGAAAAAAAGATGTCCCATTTTCTCGACCAAATAGAGAAGAAACTCTCATATCCTCTTGTTTTCAAATCCAACCATGGCAGCATGGGTAAGCAAGTTTTTTTGGTTAAGAACAGAAAGGAACTGGACGAAATAGAAAAAGAAAATTGCAGGATTCCGCATTTATACGAAAAATTCTTATCCAAACACCAGGGACACGACTATCGAATAATGGTAATCGGAAAAGAAGTGGTGGCATGCATGGAACGCATAAATGAAAATGATTTCCGAAGCAATATCGCCCTTGGCGG
Organism: Caryophanales bacterium UBA4694; assembly: GCA_002404835.1. GTDB lineage: Bacteria > Bacillota_I > Bacilli_A > RFN20 > CAG-288 > Enterosoma. The sequence goes on from DHKM01000060.1 coordinate 16,907, forward strand.
AAAAGGGTATGACGTTACTTCTACTTTGGATGATAAATTCAAAGACTTGGCAGTTTCCGCCTGTAAAATCCTGGATCTTGATTATGCCGGTATTGACGTCGGCATCGATGATGATGGGAATCCGATATTCATCGAAGCAAACGGAAACGCCTTCTTCACGGAAATCGAAAAGGTCACAAAAATCAATATCACAGAAAAACTTGTCGAGTATCTCATCGACAAGTTCTGTCTCTAATTTTCTGTTTCCTCGTTCTTTTCATCTACGACTTCAGACTTCTTCAAGAAAACCTTGCTTTTGAATCTTCCGTTTTTCAGCATATGGAAGATGACCCGATTGAATATGAGTTCATAGAACAAACAGACAAGAGATCCTTTGATCAGGTTAAAGGGGAAATAGATGGTAAAGATGGCAATTCCGAAAGATGCATTGCCAAACATTCCACGGAACGTTTCTCCAAGCTGATTCCCAGCTTCTAGCAAAGCAGCTTCTACATCCTTAAATGTAACAAAAGTTGCTCCATAGACCAAGAAAGTCGGTGTAATAAAAAGATAGTTGAGAAATGTCATCACCGAACTGACAACCAAAACAATCAAAACATAACCAAGATAACGCATCCAGCGGTTTTTACTGAAAATCTTTAAACCTTTATCCAAAACAAGAAGGCAAAGAGAATAAAGAACCGAAGTGAACAAAGCTGTGATGTTTCCTATCGGAATCGGAGTCCCGACAGGGCCAAAAGTCAAAAGGTGGAGAAGGGTTTTTCCAAAAGAAACAAAGAGACTTGCCCAAAAACCATAGAGAGAATAGGCAACCAAGACAATAGTGTCACTGATTTCAATTTCCAAAAACGAAGCAAAGGGATAGCCTTGGATTTTTCCAAAAAGCATCAACAGATAGCCAAGGGCAATAAGCATGCCGACAATGGCGATGCGCACGATTTGTTCGTGCGTGGTGAAACGACTTTTCGACTTCATAGAATGACCTTTCTACTTTAGGGCAAACAAAAAGGCTCTTAAAGAAAAATCTTCTTGCAGAGCCTTCTATCTTCTTTCATCCGGACTATACCGTCGGTCATGGAATTCCACCATGTCATGCCTTTCGGCTCGAGGACTTTACCTCCGATAAGGGATTTCACCTAACCCTGAAGATTTTTCACCGAAATTATAATCCGTTTTTCTTTTCTTGTAAAGAAGCCATTATAAGTTTTTACCGTAGATTGTCCAGGCAAATTCTTCTTCCGATAATTCCAACTTCCCTTCTTCCTCTTTTTGGAAGGAGAATTCCTGAACGAATTTCGGGAGTTCATTTTGAAAGGAATAGCATCTGACGCTGACATGTTTTAGATTCATGCTTCTAGCTCGGGAAAGGATTTCACGGAAAAGGAGGCTTCCGATGCCAGCTTCTCTCATGGAAGGTTCCACATATAAATAACGTATTTCGCATTTCTGTTCCGAAATGATCTTGAGAAGACAGCCACCGATTAGTTCACTAGACATTTCAGCCATCAGGAAAATGGATTTGCCCTTTGGAAAATCATCAATAGTATTCTTCACTCTACCTTTAATATACTGATAGAACCTTTCATTCTCGATTCCTTTGTCACCAAAATAAGAGACAAAGCGATCGGAAGCAAAAAGAAGTTCCTTTTCTCCACCATCAAAAATTTGAACAGGAAGGCTTGTCTTGATAATACAACGCTTCAAGATCTTCAAAGCATTTTTAAAAGAGTCCAATTCTTCTTGGGACATTTTCTTCAAAAAATCATCCACTCTTTCCTGATATCTTTTTTGAACCATTTCATTTACTTTTTTCCCCTTCTCCGTGAGGCAGATATCATAGGCTCTTTTATCCGTTCCAGAAACTCTTCTTTCCACAATATCATCATTCAAAAAATGTTTTAGGGTTCGATTGATATATCCTAAATCGATATGGAACATCTTGCTGAAATAAGTAGCAGAAAGATGTCCAGATTTTCCCAACTGAAAGAGGACTTTGATTTCAAATGGAGAATAAGGCAAATTAAAATCAAAGAACTTTCTGAAGAAGTCTTCTGCCACAAAAGAAATGCCTCGGATTTCCTCGTAAATCGATAGGTTCGACTTCCCACATGTTTCCATATTTTTTCCACCTTTCTGTTATCTTATTCAACATTCTAGAGTGAAAATAACATGAAAAACAAGCAAGTATTTTTTCTGTATTAAAAAAATCCTTTCCAAGTATTTTTTCTCATCATTATTAGATACATGTAAAGGATTTAAATTATCAATTATTGCTTATCCAACAAGAACCGTTCCGTCTTCTTTTATTTCAATCTGATCACCAGTTTTAACAGAAGAAAGGAATTCTTCTCCGAGACCATCAATACAGACAAGTGGAACATTTTCCCAAACGTTACTAAGAATGACTCCGCTTGCTGCCAATGGATCTATTTCATCTGCAAACAGCATCGCGGAAGGAGCCAGACCACGTCTTGCAGCCGTCTGTAGAACAAGGCCACCTGTTGTAGAACCAATAGTCTGAGGGAGGCAAAGGATTTTCCCGGTAATTTCCTTGCGGAAAAGATCCGGATTATTCTGATCAGAAACAACAACATTCTTTGAAGTTTTGCTAAGCAATGATTTCTGAAAGGAAGCTAATGTATTGAAACCGTGATGCGTTACAACCGCTTCTCCTTTAAGATTGCCTTTGAAAAGGACTCTTCCATGGAATTCTTTCATATTAATAATGCTCCTTTCCACTGATAAGCGCTAGGACTTTTTCATCTTTTTCATATCGAGCAAATGTATATGTTCTCAATTTATTCGAATTGGTAAGAAGCGGTTTGCTTCCAGCAATCGGATTATCCGCATACATGAGTGGGCAAATATAAGATAGATGAGCTCCTGTCTTAACAAAGCGGTTATATGCTTCCGTCTTCTTGAACTCGTCGATAACATGCATGGATGCCGTAAACACGGTATTAATGACAAGTTTTTCTTTTCCGCTTTCCTTGAGGGCCTTTTCCATTTTGTCGGTCCAATCATTGAGCTGCTTCAAAGTCAGATGTGGACAACCGATAAAGCACTTATGAGCTTTAGCGGTCTTGTTCTTCCACATGATCGGATAGCTCTTATAGACTCTTTCCAGTTCGGCATCGTCGATAACATATTCTTTGGCATCTTCCTTAATCAAGGACTGACCAAGACGTTTAGATTCTGGGGTGATCTTATCGATATGGTATAGACCTACAGCGCCATTGGAAGCCGTTGCGGCACCAAAGTCCTTCAAATAAGCAATAGTATCTTCATCAGGTAGGTCTTTAAGATAGGCATCCAAACCAATGACGTATGGGACTTTTTCCATAACCTTCATGCCTATGGCACTTCCAAGAATCTGTGCTTCCGGAAGCTTTGAGCATTTCAACACGACTTTATAGTCGGCTTTTCTTCCTTCATCAGTCAAGAAGCCAAATTCAGGAACCACTCCTAGAATCGTACCAAAAAGATCATAGACGCCGGAATTTCGATTGCATCTTGCACCAAGTACAGAATTTGCATAGACAACTGCAGAACTCTCGGCCCAAGATAAAATATCTCCTTCTTTTGGTGTATTTCCGACTTGTTCAAGATAACAAGTGCAGCTAAAGCCCTTCTCGTCTTTAAGACCGACCTTCTTCAGCTGATCTTCATAATGTTTTTGTGTCGAATACATGAAATGATCAAAGACCAGTCTTTCCAAAGGTCCGGCAGAAACATTGTCATAATCCAGTGGTCTTGGATCAACGGTAAATCCTTCTTCTGCTTTTAATCCCGCTTTTATAAGTTCATCCATAAGCGGATAGATTGGAGTCAGAAGCTGTAATCCGAAACTTGTGACCAGATGGCCTTCCTTATGTGTAACCTTCACCATCCTTTTTGCATGGAAGATATCTCCGTATCTAACCAAGCATTCCATCATCTTCGCTTTAGTCTCGCCTTGTTTTCCATCCAAGATATCTCTTTCTTCCTGGGTAAGAGTCATTTTCGGTTCGTACATGAATTATTCTCCCTATATTTTCATCGCAACTTCATAGCTTCTCCAGATGACAGATCTCAGATTTCCGATTCCGTTGCAATCGCCTACGAGGTAAACATTGGCTTCCTCTTTGGCAATCGGAGTAGGAATATATCCGACCGATACAATTGTAGAGTCTGTCTTGATTTCTTCTTGTTTGCCATCCTTTTTCTTCACAACGACAGCATCGTCTCTGATTTCTACAACGGAGGTTTCCAAATAGACCGGTACCTTATGAAGAGCAAAATATTCTCTAAGATATGAAGAGTTGGCCAAGCATATACCAGGTTGAGCAATCAGATCTTCTTTCATTTCAACTATAGTCGGTTTCTTTCCATCCAAGCAAAGCTCATAAGCGATTTCACATCCAGTCAATCCACCACCTATGACGACAACATTGTCACCTACCGGTTTTCCATTCAAGAAATCAATGGCTTCAATCGCTTTGGTGAATCCTGGAAGTTTATTCAAAACTCTAGGCTTAGATCCTGTAGCAATAATATAGGAATCGGCTTTCAATGAATGAATATCCTTCACTTCGTTATTAAAATGAATTTCGATTTGAAGCTTCTTCATTTGATTCTCATACCAGGCTTCCAGTTCACGAAGTTTTCCCTTGAAACTTGCCTTAGAAGCCGCCAAGAAAGTACCACCAAGTTTTTCGCTCTTTTCATAGATGACCGGGTTATGTCCACGAAGTTTTAGAACGCGAGCTGCTTCCATGCCTCCGATACCGCCCCCGATGATGGCGACAGTCTTCGGAGCATTCGTTTTCTTAATGTAATGGACTGTACTTTGCATCGTTTCAGCATTGACTGCACATCGCGACATGTGAAGGGAATCCTTCAACGTCTGAACATTAGCATGTCCTTTCCAATGAGCCATATTGAAGCATCCATTATGACAGCAGATGCAAGGACGGATTTCATTTTCCTTTCCTTCCTTAAGTTTTGTAACCCAGGCTCCGTCAGCCAAGAAAGGTCTTGCAAACCCGGCTCCATCGATTTTTCCTTCTTTTATTGCTTCCCCGGCAACTCTAGGATCCAATCTTCCGGCACAAACAACCGGTTTATCCGTATATAGTTTAATTGCCTCCACATCAGAAAGGTTGCAATTTTCCTGCATATAAATCGGAGGATGAGCCCAATACCAAGCATCATAGGTTCCATTATCGCAGTTGAACATATCGTATCCAGCATCCGAAAGATACTTGATTGCCCTTTTAGACTCTTCGAAGTCCCTTCCGACCTCAGTATAATCCTCGCCCGGAAGTGCGCCTTGACGGAAGCCCTTTGTCTTAGACAAAACAGAATATCTCAAGGAAACAGGGAAATCCTCGCCGCAAGCTTCCTTAATGGCCTTAACGATGCGTACGGCAAAACGATAACGGTTTTCGAAGCTTCCGCCATAATCATCGGTTCTATGATTGATATATTTCAATGTGAACTGATCGAGTAAATATCCCTCATGGACGGCATGGACTTCAACACCATCAACACCTGCTTCCTTAAGGAGTTTGGATGTTTTGGCAAAAGCATCGACGAATTTATCGATTTCCTTCAATGTCATTTCTCTTGACGGAACCTTATCAGACCATCGATTCGGACAAGGACTAGCCGTTGCACAAATCTTGTCAAAATTCATAATCGGCTTGCTCAAAAAATTCAGGAAACGGTTGGTTGCTAACTTTTCCATTTCATCAGAAATGGTAAAAGATCTTCCAAAGCCAGCTGTTAACTGAACAAAAAGTTTTGCACCATGTTTATGAATTTCCTCCATAAACGGTTTTGCTTTCTTGAACATACCCTTATTGGTGTAAAGCCACTGACCAAGCATCGGATTATAAACAGGTTGACATCCTGGAAGAATCAGTCCAACATCATGTTCAGCCTTATCCAGAAGGAATCTTGCTGCTTCCTTATCAAAATGATTGATTTCCATCCAACCGAACAGATCAGTTCCACCCATGGAAGTCATGACAATTCTGTTTTTAATTTCGAGATTACCAATCTTCCATGGCGTAAATAACGGCTTTAATGATTCATCCATTGTGTTAATCCTCTTTCCTCTTTATTCTACTTTATCTTTTCTGAGTTTGAAAATAAATTCAACCCGTGTTGACAAAATTTCAAAAGTTATTCGATCCGTCAAGATAGTTATCACACTTTTGTAAAACTATATTTCCCTAAAAAGTATCACTCTATTTGAAATAGTTTTGTTTTTTTGGTTCCTATGATATTGACTTCATTTATCTTTTTCTATAAACTAATATACGCTTTGAATTTGGGGAAATAGTTAAGTGGTATAACAGCGGTCTCCAAAACCGTTATTGAGAGTTCGATTCTTTCTTTCCCCGCCATTAAGAAAGCATTAGTTTGATACAGTAAAATGTGTCGAACTTTTTTATTTTTACGAAGGTTCGGTTCTTACCGTTGGTTCGAACATTTAAACTTTAATACATATAATTTTCATTTTAAATTGTGCATTTTTACAATTTTATTCGTCAACGATTGAACGATTATCTTAACAAATGAACGATTACAAGAACTATTGAACGTTTACCACAACTATTGACCGATTATTGAAAAAAGTCATAAAAATGTTACATAAATTATCAAAATAGGATAGCAAGGCATACCGTACTTAGAAACTATAAAAAATCTAAGGCACAAGGCTAAAAAGAAAGGCGGCTTCTTATTTTGAAAAGGAAAATAAAGTGATAGTTTTTTATTTTAAATACATATCTAAAATATTTTGTGAGAAATCTACTATTTTTTTTATTATACTTAAAGGATGTTCTTTTAGCCCAGAACTTATCCAATCATAAATTAAAATTATAGTTCCTCCAGTTGCATATCTATTTGCATAAATATACATTTCTTTGTCAACATTATTTTTTACTGGGAATTTTCTAATAACCATGTCATTGCATTTTTTTGATAACCTTGAAAGATATATGTTCGAAAATGCTGGTATAGTTAAAATAGTTCTTAGATTATTGTCATTATAGATTGCATTTATTGTTCTAGTAATCATAGCGTCAAAATCTTTGTTCGGTGCGGTTTCTGATATTGTTTCTAAGGCTTCTAATTCATAACTGCAAACAATATCTTCTATTAAATCCATAATGCTGTCGTAATGATCATAAAATGTGTTTCTTTGAATGTTAGCATTTCTACAAAGTTCAGATATAGAAATTTCAGGTAATTCTTTTCTTTTTAGTAAATTAACTAAAGAATTATATAGTTTAATTTTTGTGTTTTCGTATCTTTTATCCATTGTGTCCCCATTTATCGAACATTTCGTTCAATATTTGCGCTTAAATAATACTACACTTTTATATAAAATCTAATATATAGAGGTGTAAATATTTATGGAAAATAGAATTGCAGTAGTAACAGGTGCAGGAACAGGTCTTGGTTTTGCAACCGCAAAATTATTAAAAGAGAATGGTTGGAAAGTATATGGAACTATAATTGAAGGACAAGATAACAATCAATTGGAAAATTTAGGAATTATCACTTACATTGTCAATATTGCTGATCCAATTCAGGTAAAAGATTTTGCAAATTTTGTGGAACAAAAAGAAAAAAATGGAATTAGCGATTTGATTAATATCGCTGGTATCGCTGGCCCAGGTGGTGGCCTATTAGAAGGTATTTCTTATGAAAATGCGAAGTTAACTTTCGATGTTAATATTAGTGGAACGCTTAATATGGTAAGATGTTTTTTACCACTTCTAAGAAAATATGGTCCTGGGAGAGTAGTTAACGTATCTGCTGGCACAAGAACACCAGCTCCTTTTACAGGCGCTTATTTGGTTTCTAAATATGGTGTTGAAGGAATCACTAACGTTTTACGTTATGAAATGGCACCATTTGGAATTCAATCCACAAGTGTAGAACCTGCAGGTATGAAAACACCTATGACAGCTAACCCAATTGAAAATCAAACTAAAACATGGGATAGAATGGGGCAGGAAGTCAAAGAAGCGTACTACGATAAAATTAATCCTACATTAGAATTCATGAATAGTGTCATTGATAAAGCAGATGAGCCTATAGATGTTGCTAAAGTGATACTAAAAGCTTTAAAAGCTTAAAAAATGAAAATTAGATATATGGCAAAATCTGTTAGTTGGCAAGCAGGAGTACAACGTTTAATTGGCGAAAATGCATTTGAAAGTATGATGATGAAGGGAATGAAATTGAAAAAATAAATCTTTTGGGGTTACTTATTATGCTTAATGAGTATAATACCTGACTTTTTGAGATGAGT
>DHKM01000033.1:0-4212 GCA_002404835.1 Caryophanales bacterium UBA4694
TCGCTTCTCACTCTCTACTCGATATGTATGTTAATTACTTGGAAGAATCGTCGCCTTCGCTTAAGACACCATAGGTGAGGAAGGAAAGGACTCTGTCGAAGGTAAGGTCATCTTTGCCGACAAAGATGAGCTTATCACCGCAGTGAAGGACGTAATCCGGACCGACGGACTGTTTTGCGATATTGTCGGAACCGATGACAGCAACGATGGTTGCTTCAGTATAGTTCCAGAAATAGACTTCACCGACAGTCTTGCCTTCAATCCAGGAACCCTGCGGAATTTCAGCAGTACTGAACTTGACGGCTTCTGTTGTCTGATAGGTGAAGGAATCCTTCATATCATCGATGGCTGCATTGATCTTCTCTTCGAGTTCTTTCTGCTCATCGAGAAGCTTTTCGAGTGTAGCGTATTTGTTCTTGATCTGGGTTTCTGCCTTCCACTTATTGGCAAACTCCTGAGCGTGTAAGACGGAATCAACGAAAACACCGACACCTCTCTTAGAAGAAACGACTTTGTCCTTTTCAAGGATGTTCAAAGCCTTTCTTACAGTTTCAGGAGAGACGTTGTAGCTTGCTCCTAAGATGGAACGTCCCTTCAAGAGAGTTCCTTCTGGATATTCTCCGGTTAAGATTTTTCCGCAAATATCCTGAGCAATCTTGATGTATCTAGGGGTAGTTCTTTGTTTAGCCATTATAAATTTCCTCCAATAGCTTTACTAGATATGATTATATTTAAAGTTTATCTCAAAATCAATTGATTTAGGTTGCTTATAGAAGAAACCATTTTAGTTTTTTTGAATGGTTGCTTCCTAAATAATGCGATATTTAGGGAACTTTTTGCCCTTTTCTCGTTACAAAAACATAAAAATAATTTTACAAAATTCCATTTATTTCAAATAAAGCATTTGACCCTGACGCAGTTGTCCTTTCTTTTTGCTTTAGTATAGCAGTACAAAAGATGTGGTTTTCTTGTCTAGAATAGATAAGGAATTCCAATAAATATTCCCGATAACCTCGCCTTTAACATTGATAAATCTATCAAATTATAAGATAATATATCGATATTTATATTTTTTAAAGGATATCAAAGAAATGAAAAAAGAAAATAAAGAAAAGAAAGCAAAGAAAACACTGAGTGCGAAAGAATCATGGCTGAAAATCGGAAAGGGACTCATTTCCAATCAGGCCTGCTTCGAAGCTGGCAGAATGCCGGTTTATTGGTCTGTTATTATTTTCATCCTGAGCATTGTAATGACTTGGATTCCGGTATTGAGCAAAGGATATACTGCTGACAATTCTGCACTCTTCAACAGTGCAGGAAATGCCGAAGTCGATAAAGGAATCAAGGCATTTTTGGAACAGGACTATACCAAGGAATTCATCGTCAAAGCTGATGGTAAATATCTTGATACCAAGGAAGCTTTGTCAAAGAAGCAGACTGATGAATATACAGCAGATAATGTTACCAAGAAGATTAAAGGTGAAAGCACAAATCTTCTTAAAGGAAACTATAAGGATGATGGGTCCAAAACAGACTCCTATGTCAAGAAGGACAATATCACAAATCTTAGTTTCGACTATTATTTCGATAGCTTCTCTACCAAGAAATCATCCCAGATCGATAATCCCGATTCCTCTACATCCACATCCACTTCTACAAGCAACAGCCAGTCTTATGACTATGATAACTCCGGAATGAATGTCTATCTTATGGCTTATTATTTCCCGGAACTCTCCTATGACGAAAAGGATTTCAGCAAGTACTTCCAGAACTTTGTCTATAATGTTGTCTTCAACCTCAACGCTGAGGGAAAGATGCAGAACTATCCGCATACCTTCATGGTTCTCACCAAGGATTCTCTTATCGTCTATCTCTTCAATCTCACTTCCTACAAGAACATGAACATCACTTCAAGCTTTGTCGGAAAACTGAGTGATTCCTTCAAGAACGTCACATCTGATATCGATTTCGTTTCCTTCATCAAGAAGGGAGACAACAAGTTATCTGTCAATGAGACCTATCAGAATTTCTGCTCTGTCATGAATGATGCCGTCAGGGATTCTGCTATCAGCAAAGTGTGGAACAATGTTCTTACTCTTACTGTCATCGATGTTGTCGTTGTCATTCTTGCTGCAGTTGTTCTTCTCATCATGCACAAACGTAAGAGCTCTATCATGAGAGATGTCAACATCATCAATACCTTCAGTGAATCCTGTGCTTTCTTCGTTACACCTGCTATCCTCGGAATGGCTCTTGGCTTCATGAATTCCTCCTATGGATATATGGTCATCATTGCCGGTGTCTTAATGCGTATCGTCTTCGGTTCCTCTAGACTTATGCCTCCGGTCGGTTCCGAACAGGATAAGCCGCTTTATCAGGCTCGTTCTTAATCTAGAAAAGAAAAGCCATATCGGAATAATTCTGGTATGGCTTTTTTCGACCTTGGTTGTGGCATATCCGCAAAGAAGACACAGCTGTGATAAAATAACTTTATGGAAAAAATCAAAAACAAATCAAAATGGCCGACAATCTTGATTTCCGTATTGTCTTTGGCTCTTGGAGTCTCGTCCGGACTCCTGATCTACAAATATGCATTCCTCTCTTCGACTGAACGGAAACTAATCGATGAGTACCGACTCCTGAAGGATGACTGGCTCTACGGAAATGAGGCTGAGTATCTTGGAGACGAGGCTTTGGCGGGACTTCTCTCTGCACCGGCAACGGCTACCAATGATCCTTATACCTTTTATACTCAGAACGTCTCCCAACAGAACCTGTCTACCTCTTACAAGGGTTTTGGAATCTCCAGCCGTTATTATGACGGAGGACTTTATGTTACCGAAATTCATGATGGAGATGGAATGAACCGCTCCCAAGCCAAAGGGAAACTGAATGTGGGAGACATCATCATCAAAGCAAGACGAGAATCTTCTGATGAGACTTTTGTTTTCAAGGAACATACAAGAAATGAAATTTCTTCGTATTTGAATAGCACCGAACACCAAAATGAAACTTATATTCTTACAGTCTTAAGAGATGGTGTCGAAACCGAAGTCCGCATAAGACAGTCCGCATTTGAGCAGAATACCAATCAAATTCTCCAGTATCCGTCTGAGACAAATGGATATACCATGGTCATCCAGATTGATACGTTTTTGGGAAACCCATATCTAAGCATTAAAACAACACTGGAAAACCAAATCCAGAAGAACAGAATCAATCATCTGATATTTGATCTCAGAGGAAATGGCGGTGGCTATGTGGACCAGGCCTATGATCTGCTTACTCTTTTTGTCAAAAAAGGAACATTGATTTATGATCTTGTAGATAAGAATGGCAAGTCAATAAGTTGTAAAAAACAAACAAAAGATCCGGAATTCAATATTGATAAATATGGAATCATCATAGATTCCAATTCTGCATCTGCAAGTGAGATTTTTACGCTTGGAATGCGAGCAGGGACAAACTGCGTTGTTTACGGAAACAAGTCATATGGAAAAGGAATTGCCCAGAACTTGAAGCAGTATTCAGACGGTTCGGTTGTCCGATATACAGCAAACTATGTCTATGGGCCGAAAAGAGAGAACGAAACTTTGACTCAGAGCGAAAATCTTCCCTATAGCTATGATGATAGAATCTGTATCCAGGGAAGTGGAATCAATCCTGATGTTGTTTATTCCTGCGGTTTTTATAACTACACTCTTCTTCAGAGTGCCTATGATTTTACGACTACAACCGGGATCAGTGAATCCATGATGAATTTTTTAACCAGGGCCTTGAATTATATTTATCCCGAAGAAGGATTCCAGAACGAGTATTCGGATACCTATCTTTATACGGATTGTGTCCGGAAATATGCATGCCTTCTTTCCGATAAGTATCAGACGGAATATCTTCCCTTTGACAAAAAAGGAAGGATGAGCAAGGAAGTCAACGACAAGTTCAACAAGGATACTTATGATAAATATCTTATTGACTCATTGAATGTGACAAAGCTTGCCTTAGGAGATGAATTATGACGACATATGATCATCCGTTTAAATTGGAGAGCAAATATAGTCCGACCGGAGACCAACCTACAGCCATCGATGCTTTGGTCAAAGGATTGGAACAGAACAAGAAGTGGCAGGTCCTCAAAGGTGCAACCGGAACCGGGAAGACCTTTACGATGGCAAATATCATCCAGGCGGCTCAGAGAACGACTTTGGTTTT
>DHKM01000033.1:4321-7415 GCA_002404835.1 Caryophanales bacterium UBA4694
TTCATCTCCAACTTTGATTTCTACCAACCGGAAGCCTATCTACCTAAGACCGATACCTATATCGACAAACAGGTCGTCATGAATGACGAAATCGAGATGATGAGAGCAAGCGCTGTCAATTCCCTTTTAGAGAGGGAAGATACCATCGTCGTGGCTTCTGTCGCTTCCATCTATGGTCTTAGTGATCCTAACGAATATCGTGACCTTGCTTTTACGCTTCATGTCGGAGAACCGTTCGACATTAAGACTATCACACAGAAACTAGTCCAGGCCCAGTACAAGAGAAACGACATCGATCTATCCAAAGGAACCTTCCGTGTACGTGGTGAGGTGATGGAAATCTATCCGCCGAGCGGTGACGATTACTTTATCCGCGTCTATTCCGATTTTGATGAGATTTCGGAAATCGATCAGATCAGACCAACGACCGGCGAGCTTCTCCATACCGTTGATTATTTCCCGATTTTCCCAGCTCATGAACATGCCTCCGGTATGGAACGAATCCAACGAGCATGCAAGACAATCCGCGAAGAACTCAATGAACGACTTAAATTTTTCGACGAACAGGGTAAACTTCTGGAAAGCGAACGCCTCAAGATGAGGACGGAACATGATCTTGATGCTTTGGCAGAATTCGGAATGTGTTCCGGTATTGAAAACTATTCCCGACATTTCGACGGAAGAAAGGAAGGCGAGACACCGTATACCCTTTTGGATTATTTCCCGAAAGATTTTCTTTGCTTCATTGATGAATCACATGTCACCATTCCTCAAATCGGAGGCATGTTCAACGGAGACAGGGCAAGAAAACAGACACTGGTGGATTACGGATTCCGACTCCCTTCCGCATTAGACAACAGGCCTCTTAAATTCGAGGAGTTCGAAAAGAAGATGAACAATGTCATCTGCACGTCGGCAACACCGGGCGACTATGAACTCAAGCAGTGTGACAACAAACCGATTGAGCAGATCATCCGTCCTACCGGACTGCTTGATCCGGTCATCGAAGTCAGGTACAACACCAACAATCCAGTTTATGATCTGATGAAGGAAATCAAAGATCGAATCGAAAAGAACGAAAGAGTGCTTGTAGTTACTCTTACGGTCAAAGATGCCATGAATCTTACGGATTTTTTTAAATCCCATGATATCAAGGTTGCCTATCTTCAGCATGAGATTCTAACTCTGCAGAGAACTGAAATCATTTATAAGCTCAGAAAAGGAATCTATCAGGTTGTGGTCGGAATCAATCTTCTCAGAGAAGGCCTTGATATTCCGGAAGTTTCCTTGATTGCTATCTTGGATGCCGATAGAGAAGGCTTTTTGCGAAGCGAAAGATCATTGACTCAGATTGAAGGCCGTGCGGCAAGAAACAGTCAAGGCAAAGTCATCATGTACTGTGATTCTATTTCCGATGCAATGCAGAAGACCATCGACGAGACAACAAGAAGACGAAACATCCAGATGCAGTACAATGCTGAGCATGGCATTACACCGAAGACCATTATCAAGCCCATACAGCCTCCGATCCATATGGTGGATGACAAAGCCAATATCAAACACAAAGATGGTTCCAAGATGACAAAGAAAGAGACGGAGTTCCAGATTAAACAGCTGACAAAAGAAATGAACCAGGCTGCCAAAGATTTGGACTTTGAAAGAGCTGCTCAATTAAGAGATGAACTTTTGGAATTGAAAGCAACATTAAGCTAATTAGACAACTTATTCTTAAAAAATAGAATTTGTAATGAAAGCAAGGCTAGACTTAGAACAATTATTCTAAGTATCTAGCCTTGCTTTTCAATGTATCGAAAAAAGATTCCTTTTCTTCTTCAGTTATACCGTTTTCAAAGGAAAGCCCCGCTTGGAATAGATGAATCCCTGCATAGACAAAATCAAGGATTTTATTCTCGGAATCATATTGAAAGGTAATGTTTTCTGTATTGAAATCTGAGATCTTATATATGCTCTCTTCGAATTGATATTCTAGATGAATGTCTGAATCCATGTTTCCTTCTTTTTTCCAGTCGTATTCAAAAGACAGGACGGCAGAACTCATTCTGCAGGGAATGAAGGAAGACACAATCGAACTTACTTCTGCAATTCCGGACATCACATATTTGCTTGAAAAACCAGCGACGGAATCTAGATCGAAGGCAATTACACTGGAATCCTCATTCAATCCGGCGTAATTGTAGAAGTTCTTTTCATATACGACAAACTTTGTTTCCTCGAATGTGACTCTTCGGTTTCCATAGCTATTGCTTCTGTTTATGATCGAAGCAGTACTTTTCTGTGAAGTGCAGGCTGTTGTATTTCCGAAGGAGAAGAGAAACAGGAATAATAATAAGCTTTTCTTGTGCTTCATATTAATTACCTAGAAAGTCATATAGACGACTGTAGCCCCACGTTTATTACAATCCCCTAATAGTTCATTTCCGGACTTAAACATGTGCGTGAAAGAATGTGGCTCAAGATTCCATTTTCCACATTTACAAAACGCTTTATGTTTTTTGTTATCATCGTCAATATGTTTATATAATTTAATCAAGATGTGCATTCACGATTCCTCCTCTTATTTCAAATACACAACGGCATCTTTCAAGGATTCGATGAAATTCGTCTTTGTGTCTTCTTCGACAATTTTTCCAAAACCTATAGACATTTTGAAAAGATGTACACCGGAATAGATGAAATCCAGTTTCCAGTTTTCCCTATCATATTCGAATGTGACTTTTTCTTTATCGAAATCCTCTATTTCAGGCGTTGGTTTTTCCAACTTGAAGCCTATGCCGATATGATCGCTGTAAGAAAAGTCCTGTGTGGTTTCATAGGAATAATTGAATTTGTACTTATAGGAAACGACTGGTCTGTCGATAATAAAATCACTCCAGCTCTTCTGTAAGGAATAGGTGCATTTGTATTCCGGTCTGTTATCGAAATCAAAACAGATCAGAGGACAAAAATCTGCTTTTCTGAATTCATCATATTTTTCCTTGAATGCCGAAAAACTTGCTTCCTCGAATCCTACTGAATGGAGAGGACTCGGTCCGTTTTTATTGTCTTCCTTGTTTTGGGTTGTCGAAACTGAAAT
>DHKM01000004.1:0-14811 GCA_002404835.1 Caryophanales bacterium UBA4694
AAAATGAAAAAAACACGGATTTCTCCGTGCTGTTTTCAGATGGCGGAGCAGGGGAGATTTGAACTCCCGCTAGGATTTCTCCTACTAAGTCCTTAGCAGGGACTCCTCTTCACCAGCTTGAGTACTGCTCCAAATTGTGCCTAAATATTATCCTTTTTTCAGGCACAATAGTCAAGGATTATTTTCCCTACTTCCGAAAACCAAAACCAAAATTGTGCCTTCGGAAAAGCAAGTCCGAAGGCACAATAGCAATCATTTAGGCAAGATCAATCACAATTTCAGTAATACGAACCTGATAAGATGTTGCCTTAAACGAAACAGAAGAAACACCAGCGGTATATTCCCAAGTTCCTTTTTGACCATTAAAAGTATATTCTCCATCTCGTCCACAGGTAAAACAACCAGGCCCATATTTTGTGTCATTTGAAGCTGTGCAAGTGAATTCGATTTTCTTGAGCATTTTTGTATCGCAACTAATGGTTAAAGTGGCACCCTTGAAAACACGAACCGTGCCGTTATCACCAGTAACAACTGTCATATTAATATCAGATACGAATTTCACTCCTTTAACCGTCTGATCTAACTTAGCAGAATCAATTTCTGTAAAATCAGTAGGAGTAATTGTCAAAGTATCACCATCTGTGGTCGAAGCTTCCTTTACAGTAATTGTGGCTTCAGCAAACTTTGTAGTATCTACATTGGAAGTAGCTTTGATTGTTGCAGTTCCTGCTTTGACACCAGTGACAACTCCATTTTCAACTGTTGCAATGGTATCATCAGAAGATGTCCAAGTAACCGTATTATCAGTCTTTCCTTCCGGAAGCTTGACTGTAGCTGTAAGAGTGACAGTTCCACCAACTGTGACAGTCTCAGCAGTCTTATTCAAAGAAACAGAGACTTCAGTCGGAGCTTTTTCTTTAGCATCAGTGATGACCATGGTAGCATACTTATAAGTCGTATCATAACCGATGAAATACGCTTCCACATCATAGGTATTGCCTTCAACTAAAGTTCCACCATAACAAGCAGGTTCAATCACGGTTTCAGAGTCAACGAAATTCAATGTGAAATATGTACCGGACTTTCCGACCGTGGTTGTCCATTTGTATTTCTTGTTATCGGCAATATTGTTCTCGGTTCTGACAAAACCATCAGCAATTTCCTTAGTCAGGGCAATAGCAGTCTCATCAACCGTGAATCCAAGATCTTCAGTGACTGTTGTGACTGTCGGCGTAGAGAACTGAAGCATTCCATGATAGGAATCACCAAGAGTTCCTTCGACCTGGACTTTGTCACCGACTTTAACAGTCGGAGCAGACTTCATGAAAACATAGACGCTTCCAGTATCATCAGATAGTACAAAAGCCTGTTTATTTGTAGCTGTAACCTTTCCTTTGACAATGGCAGCATCATCTGCTTTCAACGTATTGATCTTGACCGGATCCTTGGAAGCAATCGTAAAGCTGGTTTCAGCCGTCTTTTCCTGTCCATTATCGGAATAGGTACCTTTAATGGTGACTTCACCGACGGCATTGAGCTTGACCTGGTTTCCAGTGATGGTAACAAGATCAGCACCCTTTGTCGCAGTATAGACAACGCCTTCCGGAGCAGTTCCGTTATAGGATGCAGTCATGGTAAGAGTTTCACCGACTTTGGCTTCTCCATCATAATCGATGACAAGAGTATCTCTCTCAATATGTCTCTCAATGGTAGTACCGAATCCATAATAGGAGAAGTAGGCATCTTTTCCAGAACCCTTGGAACTCAACGGAGCAGTGATATCCACTTTATCCCCCGCCTTCAGTCCAAGAGCATCGAATTCGTTCTTGATTTTCGAAATTTCCTTTTCATAGATCTTAGATGAGCTTCCATCTGTAATCATATTGATGGAAGTTTCACCGACTTTGAACTTCAAAGTGGATTTCTTCGTGGTTTCGATAGAACCGCTGACATATTCAGCAGTGAAACTATAGCTCTTTCCGGTATCTTCTGCAGTAAGAGCCTTAAGTCCAGCTTCATCTATTTCAGTCGGCTGGGGAACTTCCATCTGAGTTTCGCTGAGATTGGCAAAACGTCCTTCCAAATCCTGATACGTATTATCTGCTTTCTTGTAACTATATGTAAGCTGCGGGTTATCATAATAGGAAGTGACATATGCGTAGATATCGACTGTCGTTCCTAACTGCCATTTATATCCTTGGCAGGCAGTATCCGTAGACTGGAAATAGAAATTATAGATAAAGATTCCACCGGTAGCATCCTGAAGATAGGCACTGGTTCCAGAAGTAGCCGTAATAACACCACGGACATAAACCGGTTCGTACTTATCCTTTTCGGCAAGAGCTCTGACTTGCTTAACAGTCTTGAATGTAGCTCCTTCTTCGATGGTGAAGGTCTTTTCGACAGAATGAGTTCCATAGACCGCTTTGACCTGAACCGAACCTGCCTTGTTAAGAACAGCACTTCTTCCGGTGATGGTCATGCTTTCTGCAGGAGTGCAGGTGAAAACAACTTTGGCAAGTTCATCAGGAAGAAGAGGAGAATCATTCAGAGAAGCCATGAAATTGATGGTTTCACCGACTTTGAGGGTTCCCTGGACCTCGAAATCAAAGTTCTCCTGTTCCGGAGTAGTGGAAGTAGTCGTGGATGGTGTAGTGGAATTGGAAGGTTTGCTGACGTCAGTAACCTTACTGTTAGAAGAGGAAGCAGAACCATTAGAAGGAGTGGAAGATGCATTGGAAGAATCGAAACAACCGACAAGTCCTAAGGAAGCAAGAACGATCAACGAAGTCTTAACAAGCTTTTTCATTTTATATGTCCTTTCATTTCAAACCATTGATTTGTCTAAGTACGTCTCTTCTCTTCTTCATCGAAAGAATCAGCTTGACTAATCCATATACCAAAAGTCCAGTTCCAAATGCCATGGCAAGAACCATGATATAGAACGCAAGAGAAGTATAATCAATGCCAACCATCACATTGTTCTCTCTTTTGTTGGCAAGAAAGATGAATATGACACCGATGACTTCAAGAATGGAGCCGATTACGACAAAGCACAAAGCATTCTGTCCCTTGTCGTAAAGCAGCTGGCTTTCCTTATGAAGTTTCTGGGAAAGAGCTCTTCTTTCAGCTTCTTCCATATCATCTTACCTCTTCGAAATTGTCAAAATCGTAGACAACGCCTTCTTCTTTTCCGTTAGCCTGAGCAATATTGAATGTATATTTGGAATTCTTTCCGGAAGTTGAAACATAGTTTCCGACAACACCGACGAGATGACTCACCTTCTTACGGGTAAACTGCTTTCTGAACAATTGAATCTGGCTTCCGGTCTCATGGACTTCTTCACCCTTGGAATCAAGTCCAGTTTTCTTATCAAACAAAGTCCACCCATTTTCGGAATAGGTGTAGACATCGCACAACGTTCCGGGATTTGCCTCATCATTATAGAAATCGCCTTTGACAAAGACGTCTCCATCTGCATAGCTTCCGGAAGTAGGGAGTTCTTTTCCCTGGAATACTCTTCCGGCACCAGCGTTGTTAATGGCATAGATGATGGAAGGATGCTTCGGAGAATAATACTGGTAGGCCTCGTTTCCGTTCTGATCCAAAGTTCCGGAGAAATAACGATAGGATGTGACGCCGACATTATTCTCATCGGAGATAAGGATATCTCTGGCAATCTTGATTCTGACGTAATTGGAATTGACTGCCATCATGTTATCATAGGTTTCGCTGGTATTGTCGAAATCCTCTCCAGCTCTTCCGAACAATGTGATGGAATTGTCAGTATTATAGAAAGGATAGGTAGAATTGTATCCATTGATTTCTTCGCTTCCTCCAAAAAGGTAGTTGGAGACCTCGCCTTCATAGACGTTGTATGCGTTGTTGAAATAGACCGTCTCGTCCTGTCCGTTATCATCGACAAGCTCGCAGAGAACCCCGTTGTACTTACCGGAATTGATTTCCTTGACTGTGGCTTTGATGGGTTCGACATTCTCCGTTACCTTATTGCCATTCGAATCGAGGACATATTCGATATCACCTGGCTGAGAGTCGAAGAAGGAATAGCTGAGTCCTGATAATTCATAGGCCCCACCATACCAAGACAGAACACCGCTTACCTTGATTCTGTTTCCGATCTTGACCGGAGCATAGTTGCGGAGAGTGAAGGCATAAAGTCCGTAGTACTTTCCATCGATCTTGTCCTGGATATAGAAGGAAGTTCCAAGTTTTCTGGAGACGACACCCTCAAACGTATACTTGGTCTTATAGTCGCAGTACATCGAATAGCTTGTGCCATCATCATCAGGATTGTTCTTGTGCTTGGTGGTGTAATAGGAAGTATCATAGAGATCCTTCAAGGAAAGAGCCTTCGGAGCATCATAGTAATAATTGGGATCTTTTTCCTCGGAGAACATGTTCTTCTTAAAATAGGAGGCAATATCATAGGCTTCCATGAACGCATCATAGAAAGATTCTTCCATCTCGTTTCTCGAACCGCTGAAGAGGGAGAATCCGTTGTAGACCATCTCAAGATTAAGGTTACGGAAATCTTCTTTCTTCGGATTCTCGACATTCGTATACCAGACATAGGCCAAAGATCTACCGTAGCCATCCAAATCGGCCGCAGCCTTCTTTCCAGTCTTGGCAGACTGGGCAGACTGGACAATGATATGCTTGGCATTCTTGAGGATGTTCTTGTTGAAGTTCGAAGCGCTCTTTCCCCATTCCTCAATTTCGGAAGTGGATTCCGGAGTATCGATGGCCAGGTATCTGACCTTAACGTTGTAGATTCCGTTGTAGGTCGTGAACTGTGTGGTATCGCCGTCAACATAATTGACAAAGACATCACCGGATTTGTTCGGAGCATAGTCGGAGGAAGTCAGCATTCTCTCGACGCCGATAGCGTTGAAATCAGCTTTCTCGGCATCATAATTCCTGGAATCCTTCTTCTTCATAACAAGATCAAAGACATCGTCATCCAGATTCAGATGCGTTTCGGCTACGACATCCCGGTCCTGGACCGGTTTTACTATCACGGTAGAATCAGACGGCTTGGTCGTATCCGTATTCGAGGCAACATCAGACTCTGTAGGCTTGCTTACGGAAGCGGAGGTGTTTCCGCATCCGGTAAGAGCAAGACTGGTCAAAGCAAGAAGAGAAATCAATACTTTCTGTTTCATGGTTTACTCCTTAGGAGGCAAGGGCACAATTGTTGAAGATGGTCTTGATGGCTTCAGTAACATTTCCCTTCTTTTCTTTCGTATAGGAAATAATCTTTCCGATTTCCGTTCTGGCCTTAGAAGAACCGATAAAAACAGGAGAAGTCATATAACTGTCCTTCAAAGAAGCGGTCAGATTCGGAATACGATACTGAAGTTCTTTCGTGACATCTTCGTTTCCATTATTGTCCTTTCCGTTTTCAACCCAATCCTTATAAGAATCCGTTTCATAGGAAGCCTTCTTAACTGGATCATAGGAATTTTCCAAGGCAAGCTGAGCATTCAGGTTGGAATCGGAAACATATTTGGAATAGAAGTCCCAGGTTGCCTTTTCCTTTGCACTATCTTTGGTATTGAAGAAGCAAATGGAAGGACCCTGCATGATATATTTCTGCTTGTTCTGATAGGCGGGAACTTTGCTAAGTCCGCAAACAAAAGAACCATTCGGTTCATTATAGGCAGAGCCGCCGGTCGAACCGATCGTGAACATGACTTTCTTCTTCTTGAACAAATCCGAAGCATAAGAACCATAGGAACCCTGAGTGACCAAAGTACCGGCTTGAGTCAAGCCATAGATATCGTTTGCAAGAGAAACGAGTTTCTCATTGACCTTGAGGTTTCCGTTTTCGATGGAAGCAAACTGGAAATGATTGACTCGCTTCTCATCGCTGGTGTTTCCAATTTCCTGGGCAGTGGTATACGGAATTCCTCGCTGAGCCATCTGGGAAATGAAGAGGTTGGAATCGGAATCATATCCCAAAGCATGGAAGTCGGAAGTATTTTTGTTTTCCTTTTGGATTTCACCGGCAACATAGACCAAGGTATCCCAATCCCAGGTAGAAGGATCGGCAATCTTGGCACCATACTCTCCATAGGTCTCATCCTTGTGGGCTTTATAGAACTGGGAGGCTTCATAGGCAGTCTTGTTGTAATACATGACTTCCGTAGACTTATAAAGTGGCAAAGACCAAGTTCCGGAATACTGATATCCGGATCCTTCCTTGTAGTATTCTTCGACAAAGTCAGAAGCCTTGAAGGAAGAATCATTGGAAATGAAGGAGTCGAGATTCAAAATCTTGGATTTTGCTTCTCCGGCAGATCCGATGTATTCGGCAAAGGAATCTGGATAGCCCATCGTGATGGACGGAACAAAACCAGCCTGAAGCTTAGTCTTGACGGCATCATGAAGGTCATCGTAGGCACCGGCAATCTGATAGGCCTTGACATAGTATCCATCCGTCTTGGCATGATCTTCGTTAAACTTGTCGATGATTCTTTGAAGGTTTCTCATCTTGTCGTGACCGATACAGTGCCAGAACTGGATTTCCTTGGCACCTGCTCCGGAGATGTTGTCATAATTGCTGCCTGCATTCGTAGAATTGTTCCCGGAAGGCTTGGAAGAGGGCTTTGCGGAATTGTTTCCGCAAGAGGCAAGAGAGAATAAGGAAACTAAACTGACCAACAATCTGAATGGTTTTTTCATAAATATTTCGTTCTCCTTTGAAATTAACCTTTGATACCGGCTCTTGAGACACCGCGCATAATATATTTCCGGAAGACGATGAAGACAAGGAGTAAAGGAAGCGTGACAAGAACGGTAGCTGCCATCTGACGACCATATTCGTCGAAGTTCGTACCGGTCTGGAAGGAATCTCTAAGACCATTGGAAACAAGCTTGAAGGCACTGTTTCCGCCACTGACAAGATTCGGCCAGATATAGGAGTTCCAGGAACCCATGAGCTTCAGAATGAAGATAGTAACGATGCTGGGCATGGCAAGAGGGACCATGACTTTCCACAGATACTGCCAATCCGTCTTTCCGTCGACTTTGCTGGCCAGATAGAGTTCGTTCGGAATCTGCATGAAGTTCTGACGGAGCAGATAGATATAGAAGACGGAGACCATGAACGGAATGATCATAGCAAGATAGGCTCCGCTTCTTGTTCCGTTGGTCCAACCGAAGTTCGAAACAGAGACATAATTGGTAACAACCATCATTTCTCCCGGAATCATCATGGTTGAAAGAAGAAGAGTAAAGATGAAATTCTTTCCTTTGAATTCCAGTCTGGCAAAGGCAAATGCCGAAAGAATACAGGTAATCAGAGTACCAACTGTCGAGAAAATACCGACAATCAAGGTATTGGATACATAGGTGGCAAAATCGAATTTGGAAGTAAGATCCGCATAATTGTTCACGAAGTGGACAGGCCAGAACGTCTGGACACCCTCCATGCCAGGAAGGAAGCCTTTGATTTCGTCTCCGCTCTTGAAGGAAGTAATGATCATCCAGTAGAACGGGAAGATGAAAAGAAGAGCGGCAAAAACCAGGAAAGCATAGACAAGGACAAGAGAAACAATGTTCATGATTTTACTTGCCCTTTCCTTCGACTTGATACTGCTTCCCTCGTCTTTGATGACAAGACGAAGATTTTTAGTACTGCCTATCAGTTCAACAGGATTCACTTTTTGGTTTTCCATAATCAGTAATGAACCCTCCTCTTGGCGACAAATTTTTGAATTGCCGTGAAAATAAGAATGATAATAAGTAAGATAACTGCACCGGCAGAGGCATATTGAAGCGTATTGGTATGACTCATCTGATCATAAATATAGAAGGCAACCGTCTTCATGGAAGAAGGACCGGTGGAAGCGTCGAAGGATCCGCCATCTGAGCCAAAGATGGCGACAACGCTTGTATATTCCTTGAAGGCACCGATAAACGATGTAATCATGACATAAAGGATCTGAGGCGAAAGGAGAGGTATCGTGACTTTCCGGATGATCTTCCATTTGCTGGAACCATCGATTCTGGCGGCATCGTAATATTGTCCATCGATATTCTGTAGACCACCGAGGAAAATAAGAATTTTATAAGGAAGGGAATGCCAGATAATATAGGTGGAAAGAGCAAACAGGGCCGCCCAATAATTCGGATTCGATCCACTCGAGCCAGAATAAAGCCATGGGATATCCGTATGGAAAATATAGTTGAAGATACCATTATTGTCGAAAATGACAGAGAAGACCATACCGATGGCAATGGCATTTGTAACATATGGCATGAAGAAGATAGTCTGGAAGATCTTCTGGAATTTCTTAACGGAATTCAGAGCAATGGCAATGGCCAAAGCAAGGATGATGGAAATCGGAACAGTAATGAATGTGATTAGGAGAGTATTTGGAAGTGCGACTCCCAGAAACTCCTCGATGTAGATCTTATATCCGAGTACTTCCTTCTGAGGTTTGATTTTCAATATCTCAAGATAGTTTCCGAAGGTAAATCCATCCGAAGTCCCTTGCAGAGAATCATAATTCTTCAAAAAGGAAATTCCGATGGTATTGATGATGGGATAGAAGGTGAATACAGTCATCAGGATAAGGACTGGCGCCAGATATAACCATGCCTTCCAGTTATTTTTGCTTTCCATTTAGAAATAGATCCTCTCTTCTGTCTTTCTGTCGAACAGGAAGACTTTGTTCTCTCTGAGGAAGAACTTGACTTTTCCAAGATTTACCTTGATATCGCTGTCGACGATGATTTTGATGCATTCTCCGACCAGCTCTTTATGAGAGCAGACCAAGGAGATGTCTCTTCCCATGGTGAGAACCTGGCTGACATCAAGAGTGATTCCGAATGTATTGGTAGACGTTTCGGTCAGGAATCCTTCCGGACGGATAGCAACATATATTTCTTTGTTTTCGGTAAGTTTGTCGGATTCCAGGACCACTTCGCCATCGACGATGACCTTCTTGTCCTGGATTGTTCCCTTGAACACATTGATTGGAGGATTGCCAAGGAATTTGGCAACAAAAAGATTCTTCGGGTTCCTATAGACTTCCTGAGGATGATCCATCTGCTGGGCAATACCGTTTTTCATGACAACGATATCATCGCAAATCGACATAGCCTCTTCCTGATCATGAGTGACAAAAACGGTCGTAATCCCGGTTTCCTTCTGAATCCTGCGGATTTCCTCTCTGGTCTGGAGTCTAAGTCTTGCATCAAGATTGGAAAGTGGTTCATCCAAAAGAAGGACTCTTGGTTTCTTGACCAAAGCTCTGGCAATGGCAACACGCTGTTGTTGACCACCGGAAAGTTCGCTTGGCTTACGATCTAAATAAGGCTCAATCTGAACAAGTCTGGAAGCTTCCTGAACCAAAGCATCAATTTCATCTTTCGTCAGTTTCCGCGTGACCGGAACCGGTTTTCCAGCATCGTCAATGACCTGATAACGTTCATTGATTTTAATGTTTTTCTGTTTCAGTCCGTTTAGACAGGATTCCTTTTCCTGTTCCAGCTGACGAATGACATCGTTCACCTTCGTTTGATAATCCGTTTCAATATGAATGCGGTATTTAAAAAGTGAGACTGCAACAGAAGTGACTACATGATAATGTTCGACAATGGCTCTGCAGGCTCCATCCTTACGGATTTTTCCTTGGAATTCAGAAGACTTTATGACATCGACAAGAGTCTTGGAATCTTTAAGAATTTCCAACTGCGCATCAATCTTAAGAAGCTCAGGAACAGTCTTCACGGTCTCTACTTTAAGATTCGTAAGCGGGAAGGCCACATTCTCGAAAACGGTCATATGTGGATATAGAGCGTAATTTTGGAAGACCAGCCCGATTCCTCTTTTTTCCGGTGCCAGATGAGTGACTTCTTCATCTCCAAACCAGATTTCGCCTTCTGTCGGCTGCTTCAGACCAGAAATCATATACAAAGTCGTCGATTTTCCGCACCCTGAAGGCCCCAAAAGCCCAATCAGTTCACCATCCTTGATTTCAATGTTGAGATCTTTCACGGCAACAGTGTCGGGTATATTTTTCTTCGGATTTCCCGGGAACGACTTCGTCAGATGTTTTAGTTTGATTTCCATCTCAGAACCCCTTTTCATAATTAAAAGCCCGCCAAAAAGGAGGACGTTTCACGCTATTATAAGGATTAAAAAGATTCTTTACAATCTTTGATACTCAGAAAGAATCAAAAAAGCACTATATTTTTACAAACGCTTTACAAAAAAGATAGTTTTTGACTCAATTCAATGAAATGTCGAAAAAGAAAAGCAGACGGAACCGACCATCTGCTTTGTTTCATTTCATCCGAAAATCCTTATCTTCAATGCTGGCTTTGCTGGATAAATCCTGCCTTGCCTCAAATTCGGAATAATCCAGATAAACGTCCTTTTTTGAGCTGTCTATAACATACGTATTTGTCATATAATCAAAGAAATCCTGTCCTGTTTTAGACAAATGCATCATCGTCAAGGAAACAAGCAAAGGAAGACCGAACGTGACAAGAGAAAGAAGATAACCGATAAAAAATTCAAACAAGAAACGGATCAAAAACTGTTTTAAAGTAAGATTCAAGGCATCTGCGGAAATCAGGGAAATCTTGAACAGATACATTCCGACAGTCTGTCTGCCACGTCTTAGAATCATAGGCATGGCAAGGAAGAAAAGAAGAAAAGAAAGTGTCATCGAAACAATAAGGCAATAGAGGGTCACCCGGAAAAGATAATTGGTGATATCCTGATATCTTTGATTCAAGGATAGATATCCGACTAAATACTTTTCGATTTCGTCCGAATAGAACTGAAAATAATCCTTGGCAAGAATATTTTCTTTCTCTATATAGTTATCAGTATTTTCATCCCGTTCAAAAAGTAGAGTCCCATTATCCGTCTTTGCCTCTTTTTTCCGTTCCTGATACTTTGCATAATATGTATTGTCTTGCTGTGAAAAGAAACTAGGATTATGATAAAAATCCTCAATTGCCGTGTTGAGAATGTCTTTTTTCTTTTCATATGGATCATTGCTTTTAGAAACAGTTAAAATTATAAGATTTCCATCAGAATCATAAATGGAGACATTTTTCTGGATTTTCTGTCTTTCTATGACACTAGAAGAATAGGAAGGTGTCTTCTGAGCAATAAAGGAAGAAAGAGAATAGAATATCATTCCGACAAGAAACATCAGCATCAGATCGATAAGGAAAGCAAACCACCTTTTATAGAGCTTTGCCTTCGAATATTCGACTTCCATAATCGTTTCATTCATAATGTACGGTTTCCTTTTATGACTTTCTTCTCTTCGTTCGGCGTCCTGCTGTCCACAGTATAGGACATGGAGGCAAATTCAGAAAGGGTCTGATTGTCTTTGCTGATGAAAAGGAATCCAATCGATATAAAGGAAATCAAAAAAGAGAAGACCAAAAGTTGGAACATCGTGATCGATCCCAAGAAAGGAAGAGACAAGACTTGAAGCTTTCCCAAAAACAATGCCATGAAAAAGAGAGAAGAGAACTGTTCGATGAAGAGAACAAAATATTTGATCAGATAATTAAAAAACGTCAGATCTGATCCATCGTTTCGAAGGGGGAAAAGAGAATTGAACCGATAAGAGATCGTTCTTCCTCTTTTAAAGCACAAAGGAAAGAAAACATAGCAAATAAGAAAAGATAGAAGATAGCAAAGCATCATTGTCACATTAAAACCCGTAGAATATTCTCCAAGCTTGATCCGAAACATTTCCAATGAATCCAAATATGGCTGATACGAAGATTCGATTTCCTGAATCCCATTTTGGATTGAACTCTTATAAAGATTCATCATCCTCTGATAGAGTTCTTTTCCGCTTTCATCCTGAAAATTCACATAATCAGAAAGTAAGGAAGCACTCTCCTTTGA
The DNA here is from genome assembly GCA_002404835.1 of Caryophanales bacterium UBA4694. GTDB lineage: Bacteria > Bacillota_I > Bacilli_A > RFN20 > CAG-288 > Enterosoma. Next base: position 11,913 of record DHKM01000004.1, read on the forward strand.
AAGATACATTGTTTCTTCTAGATCAAAATCAGCAACGACGACATCCTTGTTTTCTTGGTCCAGTTTCAGAATTTCGTGATTCAAATCCCGGCGTGTCATACTTTGGATTTTATTATTGCAATAGGAACCTAGGTTATCGTTTCTGAAATGAAGATAATACTCACCGATGGAATCGTTAGTAAAGACCCCATCTTTTGAAAATCCAAGGAGATCTTCAGTCTGAATCGATACTTCTTCTTTGATATCATCCTTCTTCTCGTAATATTTCATTCCATTCTTATAAAAAGAAGTCTTAATCAAAGAGCGAATAAATCGGTCTCCATCCTTTTCGACAGCATCAAAAGCAACATTTTTATCGTTATAGCTTTGAAGATGAGTTTCCTTTAGTATCGAAATTGTATCATCCTGCCTTTCCTGATAAGAATTCTTTATATCCTTGGTAATCGGAAGAGCCTCATAAACAGGATAAGCAGCAGAAAAGAACAAAAGAGAAAAAATAACCACGAGAAAATAATCCAAAAAAGCACTGACAAGTCTCTTTCCTTTTTTTACGGTCTTATAATCCGTCAGATCCAATAAGTTCACATCTCTCATATGATTTCCATCCACTTTCCGATTTCATCATAGGAATCAATCCAGATGACAATCAAATCAAAAGAAAAGAAATATGTTGTAATAGAACAATATACTGAGGGGGAATATCCGTCCATTTTCTTAAGAAAAATAAAATTGAATTTCAAATAATTCTTGGCAAGCTCCAGCAATCTTTTCATGTCCGGATCTGTTAGGGAAATTCCGATAAATAGGCAGGCATTGAACTTGAAGTCATGAAGTTGTTTTGCAATATTCCAGCTGTAAGGATTATTGTAAAGATAATAATACTCGGATTCATTGAAAATCAAAGAATCCGTAAATCTTGTTTCATTATATCTATCATAAGGAAGAAGTCCATGCACATGATAAATGGCAGTGACTGCTTCTTTATCGTTGAAAGCAGAATCATCATAGATGGCAACATAACGGATATTCCTCTTTTTAAGCAGATATTCGAGATTCGTATCATAGTTGTATGTGATGACTTCTGTGCCAGGATGTTTGATAAGAAAGTCGACACATCGGTACAAAGTGGAATCCGGATCATTGAAACTTTTTGCTTCTTTGAATTCATAAAGTTCGTGATTTATGGATTTATAAGAATCAAATCCGGAGGTTTTCATCACCATGGATGAAGTGAACAACTCCTTTCCGACATAAGAGGAAATCTGGTTTGCCAATTCCTGGTTTCCTTTGTAAAAATCCGTATTCAGAGCTTCAATAAGACCTACCCAGGACTTTGCTCCATAATCGACATTGATTCCAGCACCCATAACCAGATCGGTTTTCAGACGGAACGTATAAAACTTAACAAGATAGGAAAGAAAAGATGGTGCGGAATGATTGATCTGTCCCTCTTTTTTATTGTTGATAAGATAGAAAAGAAGATTGTCTATAATTTCATCCCGTTGATTATCGGATTTATACGTTATTTCTTTTCCTTCAAGAAAACCCATTACTTCGAACTGGAAATCATCAAAATAGATATTCAGACTAGCCAAAGGAAAAAATCCATCAAAGGTCCCGATATCTTTGACTTTAACGATATTTACATTGCCCATAACATCCAAAACGTCATAATTGACACCTCTTTGAGAGGTAAAGATGCGGATGGAATATTTATGATCATGGTCTTTCTTGGAACGTATAATTGCCTTAAAATTACATTTCGGATCGAAATTGAAGCCAAAGGATCGCAAATTCACTTTATCATAGGGGATATCATTCACATAAAGAAGATAAAGAAAAACCAAAAGAGCCTTTTTCTGAAAAATATATTTTTCGCTTTCTTCCTTTTTCATGAACCACCTCCTTTCGATGAACCAGATTCGATGATTTTAACAAATTGTACAGCCAAACAAAAGACCTCCTCAAAAGAGGAGGTCTTGAAATCCAATTTTAAATTAGATTAGTCAACGATTTCGGTAACGGTGCCGGAAGCGACGGTGTGGCCACCTTCACGGACAGCGAAACGAGTGTTGGCTTCAAGAGCGATAGGATGGATGAGTTCAACATTGATAACAACGTTATCACCAGGCATAACCATCTGAGTTCCTTCCGGAAGAGTGATAGTACCAGTGATATCGGTTGTTCTGAAGTAGAACTGAGGTCTGTAGTTGTTGGTGAAAGCAGTATGTCTTCCGCCTTCTTCCTTGGTAAGGACGTAGATCTGTCCCTTGAACTTCTTATGCGGAGTAACAGATCCCGGCTTGACAAGAACCTGACCACGGACGATCTGATCACGATCGACACCTCTCAAAAGGGCGCCAACGTTATCACCAGCCTGAGCGAAATCAAGGGTCTTACGGAACATTTCAAGAGAAGTGATGACGCACTTACGGGTATCCATGATACCAACGATTTCAGCTTCATCATTCGGCTTGATCATACCACGTTCGACTCTACCAGTTGCGACAGTACCACGGCCAGTGATGGTCATGACATCTTCAACTGCGAGCAAGAACGGCTTATCGGTTTCACGAACCGGTTCAGGAATATAGGTATCGCAAGCATTCATGAGTTCCATGATCTTTTCCTGAGCAGCAGCATCTCCGTTGAGAGCCTGTAAGGCAGATCCACGGATAACCGGAACTTCATCTCCCGGATAACCATTGCTGGTAAGGAGGTCACGGACATCCATTTCGACGAGGTCGATCAATTCAGGATCATCGACCTGATCGCACTTGTTGAGGAAGACAACAATATAAGGAACACCGACCTGACGAGCAAGCAAAACATGCTCTCTGGTCTGAGGCATAACACCATCAGTAGCAGCAACAACAAGGATAGCACCATCCATCTGAGC
>DHKM01000004.1:14846-47831 GCA_002404835.1 Caryophanales bacterium UBA4694
TTCTTGATGTAGTCAGCATGGCCTGGGCAGTCGACGTGAGTGTAATGTCTTGTAGCAGTATCGTATTCGACGTGAGCAGCATTAATTGTGACACCACGAGCCTTTTCTTCCGGAGCGGCATCAATCTGGTCATATCTCAAAGCCTGAGATAAGCCCTTAGTAGCCAAAGTAGTAGTGATAGCGGCAGTCAAAGTGGTTTTGCCGTGGTCGACGTGACCGATAGTACCAATGTTAACATTTGGTTTGGAACGGTCAAATTTCTGTTTTGCCATTTTAAATTTTCCTCCAAAATAGATTCTTAATGAATATACACTTTTTTTTGCTTATTTTCAAGAAGATTAGAGTGTATTAGCTTCTCTTCTTGATGATTTCTTCCTGGACAGAACGAGGAACTTCCTGATAGTGGTCGAACTCCATAGAGTAGATACCTCTACCCTGAGTCATAGAACGAAGATCAGAGATGTAGCCGAACATATTGGCAAGAGGAATGTAGGCTGTGATAACCTGAGCATTGGCCTTCTGAACCATACCTTCGACATTTCCACGTCTGGAAGAAACATCACCCATAACGGTACCGACATAATCAAGCGGAGTAGTGATATCAGCTTTGACAATCGGTTCGAGGATGACCGGAGAGCACTTGGAAGCAGCAACCTTCAAAGCAAGAGCGGAAGCAAGTTTGTAAGCTGCTTCAGAGGAGTCGACATCATGATAGGAACCATCGATCAAGGTAGCTTTGACATCGATGACCGGATATCCAGCGACCATACCTCTTTCCATAGCTTCTTTCAAACCATCCAAAGAAGGCTTGATGAATTCCTTAGGAATAGCACCACCAGTGATTGCTTCGGTGACTTCGATTCCTTTTCCAGGATTCGGTTCCATCTTGAAGATGACATGACCATACTGACCATGACCACCAGACTGCTTGATATACTTACCTTCGCAGTCAGCAGTAGCTTTGATGGTTTCACGATAAGCAACCTGCGGAGCACCAACTCTAGTTTCGATGCCGAAGTCATTCTTCAAACGAGTGACATTGACGTCGAGCTGAAGTTCACCGACACCAGCAATGATACCCTGTCCGGTTTCTTCATTGGTATAGTAATGGAAAGTAGGATCTTCTTCCGTGAACTTAATCAAAGTAGCGGCCATCTTATCCTGATCGCCCTTCTTAACAGGTTCGATAGCTTCGGAGATAACAGGATCTGCGAATTTGATGGCTTCGAGAGTAACTCTAGGATCATTTTCACCGACGAGTGTATCACCAGTTCTAGTATTGGCAAAGCCAACGGCAGCAGCGATTTCACCAGCCTTGGCTTCAGTGATGTTTTCATGAGAATCGGCGTTGACAAGTTCAAGTCTGGAGACTCTTTCCTTAGCACCTTTTCTGACGTTATAGACATAAGATCCGGACTTGACTGTACCAGAATAAATACGGAAGAATGTCAAAGTACCGAATTGGTCCGTAGTGATCTTGAAGGCCAAAGCAACAAACGGAGCCTTTGGATCAACGCTGAGCTTGACATCGTTGCCTTCCTTATCATGAGCGACCGGAGCCGGAACATCAAGAGGAGACGGCAGATAATCACGGACAGCATCAAGAACGTACTGAACGCCCTTGTTCTTATAAGCAGATCCAGGAATAGTCGGGAAGATCTGGCCGGCAATGACTTCCTTACGGATGGCGGCCTTGATTTCCTCGACAGTCGGTTCTTCTTCCATAAGGACCTTTTCCATCAATGCATCATCATTGTTGGCAAGGGCCTCGATAAGAATCTGATGATAGACATGAGCCTGTTCGACATCATGAGAATACTGAGCCGGAACTTCGTCCAAAGAGACAATGTTCGGATTCATCTTCTCAGATTTCTTCGGATCAAGATCCCATAACCAAGCCTTCATTTCGACAAGGTCGATAAGACCGAGAAGCTGTCCTTCAAGGCCGACCGGATAGGCAATGGCGACGCCATTGGCACCAAGTCTTTCCTTAATGGAAGCAACAGACATTTCATAATCTGCACCAGTAGCATCGAGTTTGTTGACAAAAACGATACGAGGAACATTGTACTTATCAGCCTGTCTCCAGACAGTTTCGGTCTGAGGTTCAACACCGTTCTTACCATCAAGAACGCAGACAGCACCATCAAGGACACGGAGAGAACGCTCAACTTCAGCAGTGAAGTCGACGTGGCCTGGAGTATCAATCAAGTTGATACGATAGTCTTTCCAAATACAGGTAGTAGCAGCAGAGTAAATAGTGATACCTCTCTTCTGTTCCTGTTCATTGAAGTCCATGGCAGAAGCGCCATCATGGGTTTCACCGATCTTATGAGTCTTTCCAGTATAGAAGAGAATACGCTCACTGGTAGTCGTCTTACCGGCATCGATGTGAGCCATGATACCGATATTTCTAACTTTTTCAAGCGGGACAGCTTCGTAAAGAGCAACCCTAGCCTGATCGTTATCCATTGCCATTCGTTATTTTCCTCCTGGGACTATCGGTGATTACCAACGATAGTGGGCATAGGCCTTGTTGGCCTCTGCAGTCTTATGCATATCGTCTCTTCTCTTGACAGCGCCACCAGTGCCGTTTGCAGCATCGATGATTTCGCCAGCAAGCTTATCGGTCATGGTCTTCTCAGAACGAAGTCTGGAATAAGTGACCAACCATCTAAGTCCCAAAGTGACTTTTCTTTCCGGAGCGACTTCGACCGGAACCTGATAGTTACTAGCACCAACACGTCTTGCCTTAAGTTCGACTTCAGGCATGATGTTGTTCAAAGCGATTGTGAAAACCTCAAGAGCCGGTTTTCCGGTCTTCTTTTCGACCTTTTCGAAAGCGCCATAGAGGATCGTCTGAGCAGTACCCTTCTTACCATCAACCATAATACGGTTGATAAGACGGGTGACTAACTTTGAGTTGTAAATCGGATCCGGTAAGACGTCTCTTTTTTCAACAGAACCATTCTTTCTTGGCATTGTAGTGTTCTCCTTACCTTAATTACTTCTTCTGGATGGAACCATCCTTCTTGGTTCCATAGAGGGATCTACCCTGCTTACGGTTCTCGACACCGAAGCATTCCATGGCGCCACGGATGATGTGATAACGGACACCAGGTAAATCACGAACACGGCCACCACGGATAAGGACGACCTTGTGTTCCTGTAAGTTGTGTCCTTCGCCACCGATATAAGCGGTGACTTCATATCCATTGGACAGACGGACTCTGGCGTATTTACGAGCAGCAGAGTTCGGCTTTTTCGGAGTCATTGTACCAACACGGGTGCAGACACCTTTCTTCTGAGGAGAAGGAATCTTCTTCTCTTTCTTGTTGAGAGAATCATAGCGTTTGCCAAGGGCAGGAGCCTTGGACTTGTAAAGAGCAGACTTTCTCTCTTTACGGACCAACTGGTTAATAGTAGGCATTTAATTTCCTCCAATTTGATAAATAAATTAGAAACCTATATTCATATCCACATACTCGGGCGTTTCGACTTCTTTCCATAAAAAGAAGGGGCAAAGCCCAAATCCATAGACAAAGGAAATTATAGCCACCTGATATTAACCTGTCAATGTTTTTTTAGCCTTTTCGAAACACCCGAGGGCATTGCAATCATTTTAGCCCCACTTATTTTGCGTTTCAACCCAACGCTTCTGCTTTTCGTCCCTCTATTTTTCTTTGTGTCCCTCAATGCCCATTTGATTTTCCTCATTTGCTATCATATTCAGTAGAAATTGCCATTTAGTCACAGAATCACTCAAAAAGGGAGAATTATGATAAATCGAAAACGTTTAGCAAAATCCGTAATCAAATTCACGACACTTTCCACACGTTAATTTGCTCGTAATCAAATTTCCACCACGCGCTTGTCTTCGCCAAACGCCCTTCAAAGAAAGTATTTTAACTATGCAAGTGAAAATCAAACGATTCAGACATTAGACTTGTATGGGTCTGTAATGTTCTATTATTATCAAGAATATGTAAATGCTTTAGACATCAATGATTCTGCATTTAATTTCGAGGATTTCGAATCGAATTACCATTCATCAGGTCTTAAAATCGGGGATTTTGTATCAAATTTGGTCGTCTGTACTTCGCATTCCTATAAAACAGTGACAATCTCAGAAAATTTCTTCGCAGATGCCATCACGGCTTCCTATTCTAAAAACGTAGATGATAGATTAGAAAGATTTATCACCCTTGCTACTAAGCTTAACGCCGATAAGACATTAGTCAAATCAAAGGTATGCCAAATCAAAGGGGACGCATAAGCATGAAAATAGGAATGATCGCCAAGCTAAGAAACCAATTGCTTCTTACACGGGAGTCTTTTTCCACAGCTACAGGAATTCCAGTAGAAAGAATCTGCCAGCTCGAAGAAACGGAAGACATGGAACCATCCCAAGATGAGAAGAAAAGAATCATACACACCTACAATCTTCCGGTCCATTATTTCAGAAAAAACACCTATTCTTTCCTTGATGCCATTGGCAATTACTGGATGGTTTTTCTTAGTATCTCCACATTGACATTCGGCATCGTACAATGTGCGCTTTATCTATATAAGAATATTTCCAACGTATTCGTCTTCGCCTATTTTCCCGTTCTTCTCCTCTTGCTTCTAACAGCAATCGGTTATCGTAGATACAGGCTCCATTATCTTCTTTATCCTTCCCTGGCCTTATTCTTCTTCATCTCTTCTGTATCCATCTGGCTGATCACAATCGGTGCAATCTAACCATTGCTTTAAAAAAACTCATGACATCCATGCCGGAATCAACACAATCACCATTCTTCCATATTTCGGCAAAGTAAAAACCGGTACACATTAATTTTAAGTTAATGTAATGTGTACCGGTTCTTTTTTAGTTTTTCTTTTTACTTGTCAGAAGAAGAACGTAATAGACAACTCGGATGAGAATATTGATGAAATCGACATAAAGGCAATAAGCGCAGTAGATGGCAAGATTGTTTCCGTTCATGCCCTGCGAAGAATCGACGATTTTCTTGATATTGTGCATATCGATAGCCGTTACAAGAAGAATAAGGGCAAAGCAGACAAAGTCGATAATCCAGTAAATCATCTCAACGCCAAGGAACAAGTTGACCAAGGACATGACCATCACTCCGACAAATCCAGTGATGACAACCGGAATGGCAGCATTCATATGTTTGGTGAACATTCCAATGATACCCATCAATATGAAGCATCCAGCCGTAGAAAGGAAGGAAACGGAGATTGTAGATAGAAACGCAGGATTCAAAACGGCATTAGCTTCAGTAGGATCATAAGTGTACGCGTAAATCGATAAGAACAAAGAAGAAACCATGAATCCCATTCCGACGACGTAAACAAAGTATCCTGCCTTCATGAGACCTGTTTTACGTGATCCGATGTTGAATCCCATCATAATAGAGGAAGGAAGCATGAGAATCAACGAAACAATCAGCATGGCGATATAAACCACGGAGAATGTATCGGAAGCTTGGGTGAAATTGTTCGTCATCGCAGCAAAGATATATGGAACACTTAGTGCAATGGCTCCCGTGATCAATAATCCGATACCAAGCCACATATAGACTTTTGTCATCGAAACTTCACCAGCTTGTTTGACGACTTTCTCTTTCTTGAATCTGTTTCCGGGTACGGAACTTGAAGCAGCATTCATACTGGCCTGCTGATCTGGGCCAGGTTCATAACGATATTCTTCCATAAGTGAAAACCTCCCTTCATTTATGTCTTTATTATATCGATAGAAACAAGGTTTTAAAGGATTTTTTCACAAAACAATTCAAAAACAAAGAAAGCAAAAATCCAGTTTATTTTTTTCCATGTCTTCGTTGCACGAATATAATACAATATTTGACTTTTTGGAAAAAATCCAACAAAAAAGCCTTCCTGATTCAGGACTGAAAACAATCCAGAAAGGAAGGCAAAAAATCGTTGACTAGATATTTTCGAGAAGAGCGGCAAAGGAATCACTCTTCAAGGAAGCGCCACCGACAAGGGCTCCATCGACATCAGGCTGGGAAAGATATCCATGGACATTCTCCGGCTTGACCGATCCACCATAAAGGATCAAAGTCTTCTGGGAAGCGACCTTTCCATACATCTCACAGACAATCTGACGGATGAAGGCGCAGATATCCTGAGCAATGCTATCGGAAGCATTCTTTCCAGTACCGATGGACCAGACAGGCTCATAGGCGATGACAACATTGGAAATTTCTTCCTTCTCAAGATTCATGAGGCCGACTTCGACCTGAGCGCGGATAACATCCTTGGTGATACCCTGATCGTATTCTTTTGCGGATTCACCGACGCAATAGATAGCATGCATGCCATTTTTGACAAGTGCACGGATCTTTCTGTTGCAATCCAAATCCGTTTCACCTTCATACTGTCTCTTTTCAGAATGACCGATGATGGCCCAATCGACATTGATTTCCTTCAGCATCGGAATGGAGACAGAGGAAGTGAATGCACCATGATCAGCATAGTGAGCATCCTGAGATGCCACAATAAGACCATGAGAATGTTTGGAAACCGTCTGAAGACTAAGATAGCTAGGAGCAACACCGAGAAGAACATTCTTCTTTCTAGCCTTCTTGACCAAAGAAGCATTCTTCACATCTTCGCAGAAAGACAAAGCTTCCGCAATGGTGTGATTCATCTTCCAGTTGCCCATCAAAAACTTTTTACGGGACATAATCAATACCTTTATCGATTACTTATCTTCGATGACATCGATTCCAGGGAGCTTTCCATCAAACTGGATGAGTTCAAGAGAAGCACCACCACCTGTAGAAACATGAGAGAAGCTCTTGGAATAGCCGAATTTCTTGGCTGCGGCAGCACTGTCTCCGCCACCGATAACGGTAAAGGCACCGTTCTTGGTTGCTTCAGCACAGGCTTCGCAGATTGCCTTTGTACCATCCTGGAGTTCGGCATTTTCGAAAACACCCATAGGTCCATTCCAGAAAATGGTCTTTGCGGACTTGATGTAATCGGAATAAAGCTTTACCGTCTTAGGTCCAATATCAGCACCTTCGAAATCAGCCGGGAAATCCACATGGTTGCTATCCGGAAGTGTTTCGATAGCTTCTGCTTTAGCAGAAAGATCGTCAAAATCCAATCCCTTGGCAAGAACATTGTCAACCGGAAGAACAATCTTTCCAGTCTCATAGCACTTCTTCGCGTAATCAAGCTGATCATCCTCGCATAAGGACTTGCCGACGCTGATGCCATAAAGAGCTTTCTTGAAAGTATAGGACATACCGCCACCGATCAAAATCTTATCGCACTTCTTAAGAAGAGAGTCGATGACTTCAATCTTGGAAGAGACCTTGGCGCCACCTAAGATAGCGACATAAGGACGTTCATCTTCTTTCGGAGAGACGCATCTTCCAAGAGCGTTGATTTCCTTTTCCATAAGGAAGCCAACGGCAGTTTCCTTGCCTTCTTCCTTAAGGATTTCCGGAACGCCGACAGTAGAAGCATGGGCTCTATGAGCAGAACCGAAAGCATCCATGACATAGGCATCAGCCAAAGAAGCCCACTCTTTGGAAAGTTCCGGATCGTTCTTCTCTTCGCCAGCCTGATAACGGGTATTCTGCATGACGAGAACTTCGCCGTCTTTCAAAGCTGCAACAGCAGCCTTGAGAGCTTCTCCACGGTTTTCTTTGGAGAAATAGACCTTGACTTCCTTGCCCATAGCTTCGGAAAGGAGTTTGGCAAGAGGAGCAACGACAATCTCAAGGTCGTTCTTCTTCATCTGCTTGTCAATATCTTCCTGGGTAGCTTCGCCTTTTTTCAACTTCTTCCAGGCAATCTTCCCAAGATGAGAGAAAAGGATGACTTTGGCATTCTGTTTCAACAACTCGGCAATGGTCGGAACGGCGGCACGAATACGATTGTCGTCAGTAATTTCACTTCCCTTGTGCGGAACGTTGAAATCAACACGGACAAGAACTTTCTTGCCATTGACTTTAAGGTCAGTAACTACTTTTTTCATGATTTTATCTCCTTTTTAGTGAAATAGGCGGCGGATTGACCGCCGCCTATATGGGATTCCTTTGTTAAACAACTACTTGCTTAAGATCTCGCCATAAAGCTTGGCAAGTCTCATCATCTGGCAAGTGAAGGAATATTCGTTGTCATACCAAGAGGCAACCTTGACGAAGGTAACATCATCAGCAGGGATGACCATGGTAAGAGTTGCATCGAAGATGGAACCTTCGGTTCTTCCAAGAATATCAGAAGAAACGACTTCATCCTCAGTGTATCCTAAGACACCCTTGAGTTCGCCTTCGCTGGCCTTCTTCATGGCAGCATTGATTTCTTCGACAGTAGCAGCCTTCTTCAAAAGAAGAGTGCAGTCGCAGATGGAACCATCAGTAACCGGAACACGGATAGCATTTCCGTTGAGCTTTCCGTTGAGTTCAGGAATGACCTTTCCGACAGCCTTAGCAGCACCAGTAGTGGTAGGAACGATGTTGGCAGCACCAGCACGGCCTCTTCTGAGGTTGTTACCAGCAAGATCAAGGATTCTCTGATCGTTGGTATAAGCATGAACAGTGGTCATGGTTCCACCGATGACACCGAAGGTATCATTGAGAACCTTCATCATAGGAGATAAGCAGTTGGTTGTGCAGGAAGCACCAGAGATGATGGTCTGATCCTTGGTAAGTTTATCAGTATTGACACCATAAACATAAGTCGGAATATCCTTGGAAGAAGACGGAGCGGAGATGATGACGCCCTTGGCACCATTGTCCATATGAACATCGCCATCTTCATGGCTCTTCAATCTTCCAGTGCACTCCAAAACGATATCGACACCATAATCCTTCCAGTGAAGGTCATGCGGATCTTTCTTTCCGAGGACCGGAATCTTCTTTCCGTCGAAGATGAGATTGTTTTCATCATCAGCAGAGATCTTATCGGCATTCCAAGTTCTATGTGTTGTATCGTACTTGAGAAGGTATGCAAGAGTCTTTGCATCAACAAGATCGTTGATGGCGACGACTTCGAAACCACCCATCTCATAAGCACGTCTGAAGGCTAAACGTCCAATTCTACCAAAACCATTAATGGCTAATTTGATTGACATTTTATCATGTCCTCCTATCGACACAATTATACTATATTCGATATGAAATCAAACTATTTTTTGTATTTTTTTGGCAAAAAAGGGGTTACTTTTGCCGTTTTGCTCATTGACTATTCAATATTTCAAGGCGCCACAGCGAAATGAGCAAAAAGTATGCATTTGTGCGCATGGCACTTTTATTGTTTTTTACTTAATTTCATCTAAATTTATAAAAAATCAGACAAATAAACCTTTTTTCAAAATATCTCATATTACCAAAATACGCGGAAACGTTTCCGTTTCTGCGTATTTTTTTATTTTTTGCTTTGATTCTCATCCTGAAGCTTTTTTGCCTCTTCGCGGATTGACATCAGAATGTGAACAACACCGGATTTGGTAATCGGAATATTCTTGCTTTCACTGACTTCCTCAGCAAGTTCACGATAGTTGAAATCCTTATGTTCCAGTCTAGCCCGTATTACAGCCTGCTCCTTTTCGGAAAACAAAGCCAAAGGCCTGACTTTCAATACGGCCTGGATATCCTCAATATCTTTGCTTGCCGTCGACAATGTCTTCATATAATTTGCGGCAACGCAGATTTCCGCCCTGTTCTCATCACTCGTATCTGCTTTCTCCACTCTGGCATTCTCATAATCAAGCATAGAGTTAAGAGCACCGATGAAATGAAGGAAAACAGAAATCTGGTTGGCTTTCTTCAAATAGAGAACATGACGTTCTCTCCTTTTGATATATTTGAAGTCCATCGTATTCTCGTTTTTGAAGCTTGTCAGCTTCCTTTTCACAGCCAAAGCATCGCTTTTATCTGTAAAGGCCATTTCCAGGAAATACGAGGTCTTTCCCGTCTTCGGATTATTCACACTCCCCGTTGCAAGAAAGCAGCCGATAACAAATGCATGGAAATTCTTTTTCAGAAGACTTTTCTTGGGAAGAACTCTGGAAAACCCGGAATCCGTAAAGATTTCAAGATCTTCAAGAACATCATAAAGTCTTTTATCTTTTGTCTCAACCAAGTAGACGAGTTTCTTTCCGAATCGGGTTTTCTTTTCATAATTGATCGTCGGTTTGAGATCATAGACTTCCTTTAAAGAGCTGTAGATCAGCTTTGCGACAGTGGCAAGCTCAGTATGAACGGACAAGGAAGGATTTGTTCCAATGGAAAACGAGCCTCCGTTGCGGATAAAACCGGAAAGGATATATTTCATCTCTTCTTTGGTATAAGTTCCCGTTGCCGCTTCATTCTTGACCTGTTTCGCAAAATTAAGCTGGTTTTCCATATTTGCATCCCTTCTATGCGTTTTTCATATAATCGTCATGAATCATCATGGCCGCAATAGCGCCATCATTAGCCGCGGTAACGATCTGTCGAAGTTTTTTGTCTCGGACATCTCCTACCGCGTAAAGATTTTTGATATTGGTCTGCATCAGGTCATCCGTTTTGACAAAACCATCGGCAGTCAATAAATTCGGAATGCCAACGAAACTATTCTGTGGAATCTCACCTACATAAAGGAACAGTCCGGAAAGAGAAAGAGTCTCTTCTTCATGTGTCTTTTTGTTCCGGATAGACAAGGATTCAATCTGATTCGTTCCCGCAGATGAGATGATTTCATAAGGAGCCTTTATAGATGTATTCGGAAAAGAAAGGAATCGTTCGACAACGATTTTATCGGCGCGGAATTCTTCCCTCCTTGCAATCAGAGTCACATGGGAACAGATTGTGGCAAGATAACAGGCTTCTTCGAATGCCGAATTGCCTCCTCCGACTACAGCAACCGCTTTTCCTCTATAGAAATGTCCGTCACAGATTGCACAGGATGAGATTCCTCTTCGCTGATACAAATTCTCCCCCTCAACCTCGAACGGTCTTTCTTTAAGGCCGTTAGCAAGAACAACATAGCAAAAATCGCCTTCACCTTTCGGCCATATCACATGAAAAGTACCATCCGAATTCAAGAACAGGGATTTGACTTCTTTATAAATCGGATGGATGGAAAAGTCGCCAAGTTGATTCTCAAAATCGGATCCTAGTTTCATTCCGCTCAACGAAAGAACACCTGGATAGTTTTCAACCCGTTCCGTTTTATTGACCTTACCACCGACATTTTCCTTTTCAAAACAGACCGGATTCATACCATAACGTTTCAAATAAACTGCTGCAGAAACACCGGCCGGTCCAAGTCCGATGATGCAAACATCCTTTCTCTCAGTCATCCTCTTTCTTCTCCTCTTCTCTTTTCTTCATCTTTTCGCTCTTTTCCTTCAGCTTGGCAAAATCGAACTCCGTATTCTTCGTTCCATCCTTTTCCGTAGCCGCAAAATCTTCTCGCACGACAACTGGACTAGTTCTCTTCACACGAATCTTTCCCGTATCGACAAAGTGACAGATGATATGATTAAGGATGATGGCAATCAAGCCAAATGCAATAAAGGCAATTGCCATAATCAACGATTTCTCCGCACCTCTAGACAAATCATAGATTCCGTCTGACGAAGATGAAGGAACGCCCATAATGAAAGCGGGATTTCTCAAGGGTTCCATGCACATTCTCACAAATCCATATGCGATGAAATAGGAGAAAGTTGCATCTCCGTTCCGATATCTCTTTCCCATAAAGACAGGGAGAGCATGAGCAATCAAAAAATAGAAAAGAAGATTAATGACACTCTCTACCAAGAAAAGAGGAACCGCGATTGCCCCTTCAGGAACCATTACTCCACTCCACATGTATGAAGAATCCGGTAATGGATTCATGTTATTAGTAATAAAGGAAGGAAGAAAGTCCCAATTCGAAGCTAATACATTATGTCCGAAGACTTCTTGATTGAAAAAGTTTCCCCATCTTCCAACCGCTTGTCCGATCAAAATAGTCGGTACAGCAAAATCCGTAGCTTTCAGTAAAGGAGTCCCTTTTCTTCTCAATAATACATAAAGACATCCTGCGAGTACTCCAAAAATCGCTCCGCCCTGGATGGCAAGACCACCATCCCAAATGGCAATCATATCCAAAAAACTTTTTCCAGCAAATTCCTGCTGATAAGAGGCGATGACATACCAAATACGGGCACCGATGATTCCACTAGGAAAAGCAACGAAAAATATACTATCAAAGAAATGATAGTCGTATCCGTCCTTGTGAGCACGAAGATTGGATACAATAAGGCAAAGAATTGCCCCGAGAACGATGATGATACCATAAAAACGAACAGCAGGATTCGGACTCGAGAAAGGAATCCCCTGCGGATATCTACCTAAAATTGGATTCATATGATTATTCTTTCGTTTCCGTATACGATGTTCCATCGCTTGTCGGTCTTACAACGGTTCCGACATCATTTTCACTGGCCTTCTTGATGACTCTGACACTGGACACTGTCGAAGGTTTCTTCTCATCTTGAGATGCAACCGGTTTTCCTCCCTCTCCTTTTGTCATCGTCTGTTGAATCAACATCTCCTCTTCTCTTTTCTGCATCATCCTTCTTTCCTGGATTTCAGCAAGTCTCTTCTGGAATTCATATCCGGTATCATATCCAGAATCCTTCAGCTTATAATTGGTGACAGCGGCTTCTACGATTTCCGCCATAGAACGGGCAGCAGAAACGGGCAAACGGATGAGAGGAACGCTTTCATCCAGAATTTCATAGCGGTCTGTTTTCATTCCGACTCTTTCCAGCGGTTCATCAGGATTGAAACTGACCAGAGAAATCACAAGTTTGATATGAGTTCTATCAGCAAGAGCATTGATGCCGAACATCCTAGCTACATCGATGATTCCGATACCTCTCACTTCCATCATCCCATGAATGGATTCCGGACAGGTTCCGATGAGTTTTCCACGTACTGCAGCGATGTTGACTCTGTCATCGGCAATCAGTCGATGGCCTTTTTTGATCAGTTCCAAAGAGATTTCGGATTTACCGATTCCGGACTGACCAAGAAGTAGGACACCAGTTCCATAGATTTCCAACAAACAAGCATGAATAGCCGTCTTTTTGGCTAAGGCTTCACTCAAGTAGACATACATACTCGCTTCCAAAGCGGAAGTATCGCTTGGCGAAGAAAAAAGAGGGCAGTTCATTTCATGGCAAGCTTGAATCAAAGGAATCGGAGCAGGGGTGTTCTGAGTGACGATAATGCATGGGCATTCCGCGTTGGCAAGTCTCAGGCAGTTCCGATAGATGACATCCGGATCACTATCCTTAATCAAAGCCATTTCCTTGTTTCCGATCAGGATGATTCGATCCTTCTGATGGAACTGAAAAAGGCCGAGAAGTTCCACACCTGGTCGATCGAGTTCCATGACCTTGACCTCTCGTTTCAGAGACTTCATATCCCCGCAGACAACCCTAAATCCAAAATGATTCGCTAGATCCAAACAAGTGAACATAAAAAGCACCACCTTTTCAACGTTATTATATCATGAACATAGAAATCCTATATCAGGAAAATCAATACAAAACGACCGATTACTTTCCACTTTTCTATACATCTTTCCATAATTCCTAAGACAATAGAACAATATCTCAAATTTAGATTTCGTCTTCGTGACTTTTTTGATAATATGTTTTTTGAGGACCAACACATGAAAAAAACATATCTTTTGCTAATACTGCCGCTTTTTGTCTTAGCATCTTGCGACAGTAAAACTGCCAAGCCGACAACCGGATCAAATAACCCGGAATCAAATTCTGCTTTATCCATCAGCCAGACTTCTCCGAAATCCGACAAGGAAAGTCATCCTTCCACTCCATCAGACATCAAAAGTTCAACGTTTTCTCCTGCAACGCCGACTTTTGATTTCAACAATGACACCAAGCAAAGCATGATTGAATATCTTGGTAGAGATGACATCCTTCCCTTCCCAATCGGATTCAGTCAGAACTACATCGATGCCAGCGGCACCGATCAAGACGGAGAGTGTTTTATCGTATACGATAAAACAGCTGACATAACTCAAAGCTATGAAGAGCAGCTTCTGAATATGGGATATATCAGTGATGAAGCCGAAACCGATAATGGCATCACATATCATTACTACTCATTGGAAAGAGATGATCTTGAAAAGGCAATCAGCGTGCAAACCGATTATCAAAACGGAGAATTCGAGATTTTTGCCTGGTTGAGCGAAAAGACACCGCAATATGAAACATTCCCTTATACAGAGATTGCAAATTTCTTTGAAAAAGATTCACTAACAGAGACTTCCATACCATCCTTCGTTTTGGATGAAGGAGAAAAATACGATGGTTATACAGCCGAGGATATCTTCTATGTCGGCGGATATGTCAAAGAGGATTTCCAAGAGTCCACATATGAGACAGCCTTGGAAACTCTTGGATATAAAATAGACAAAGAACAGAACATAGCAACAAGTCAAAATCTTGGATTTGAAGTCGATTATCTTCTTTCCGACGGTTATTTCCTCATCGGGATTCAGGAATACCTACCAGTCACATCCGGAGACAAAATCACGACATTGAAATCTTCGGATTTCCCTGCATCCTATACAGACAGCACCATCACCAAGGATTCCTTGGAATTATCCGTGACGAAGATCATGTCCACAAACAACTATATCCAATTCAGCAAAATCAAAAACGGCCAGAAAGCACAGCTTAATCTTCTTACTTCCCTAGACAAGCTTTCGTCCATCGTGGTCACAAAAGACAGTTCCATCGATTTGCAGTACTATACTCCATTAAGCCTTTACGTCTCTTCCTCTCTCATTTCCGCAGAAAACATCGGAACCAAGATCGAACCAAGCGAAAGTGATGGGGTTTATACCTACACCATTCCTGAAGGAAACCATTACTTCATGCTCTCCAACGATTCCGAAAAATACGCAAGCAAAAACGCTAGTATCGTAATCAACTATTCCATCCTCTGATTTTGTCTTTCATCAACAAAAAGGGCATAAAGTGAAAACACTCCATCTTCTACTGTATAAGTAAGATTGCCGTGATATTTTTCTGTAATATTCTCCATAGACTTCATTCCATACCCATGGAACGGAGTCTTTTTTGTTGTACGGACAAGCCCATCACTTCCGGCAACAATTTTGTTTTCCGTGTAATTTTCCAAAACCAAAGAAACGGTATTTCCTTTCCTCTTGGCTGTAAGAGAAATAATCCTTTTGTCCTCAGAAAGCTGAATGACGGATTCCATGGCATTATCGATTGCATTTCCGAAAAAAGTATATAAATCAATATCGTCGATAAAGCTTAGGGCAGTCCCATCCAATAAGCAGGTGATTTTGATATTCTTTCTTGAACATTCCAAAGATTTCTCCGTAAGAATCGTATCCAGAACTTCGTTTCCGGTCTTGACCTTGGAGTCATAGACCTGAATAGCATCTGTCATCTCATCGACAACTTCTTTTTTGATGCTTTCGTTCTCCACGATTGCTCGGATTTGATGTTTGAGGTCATGAACTCTTTCATTGATCAGTTCAACATTGTTTTTGCTTTGTAGATATTGTTTCTTCTCCTCTCTAAGAAGTCTATAAGCATCATCGACCTCGATTTGAAGGTTTCGATTATCTAGCAGCTTGAATTGGAAGGCCAAGACAAAACAACAGCAGACAAAGGAAATCAGATTGAATAAGCCCATAGCCTGAGGAGAAAGAGCCTGACTTAGGTCATAAACGACATAAGCATTGACAACAATAACAAGTCCCAAAGAAACACCAATCAGAAACATCAGATACGAGGATTTGATTCGCACTCTCATTCCTCTCTTGATCTGGGATGCAAAGAGAATATAGTTCAGAAAATAGACGATAAAATACGTAAAAAGATATAGGAAAGCGGCCACCACAGATATGGAATAGTCACTGGCTTTGTTCCCACCATAAATATTCATCCCTGTACTGTTTTCCATGCCGGATAAATTCAGTATACAGTTGACTCCCTGATAGGCAATATGCTGAACAAGATAACTGGCAATCGATAAGAATGCCAAGGTGGATATCCGTTCGTCAAAAAGAAAAAGAACCGCAACAAAAGTATAAAGAAAATAGGAAATAAACATCAAAGACGTATACCAGAAATTATAGAACGGCAGAGGATAGAAAAAGGCAAGAAGAAAAACGACAACAATCGAAACCGATAAGCGCAGGGCGAAATGCTTCTTGCGTTTCAATTTAAAAAGGAAGAAAAATTCTGATAAAATTATTTCAAAAAGAAATAGAAGTCGATAATAAAAAAGTCCACTGACTTCCATGCTCATTTCCCTCCTTTTCCAAGGTAGGTATTGTAGGCTTTTATGAATTTTGCCTTTTTGGGGTGGGAAATATCGAGTCTTTTTCCATCGACATCGACCTCAAATCCGTAAAGTCCTTTTACGAAATTGAAATTCACAAGAAGATAGCTGTTACATCTTTCAAAAAAATCCACCTGTTCCTCTTTCAGCTTTTCCTCAATGTTCTTCAAGCTTCCATAGGTATTGTAATTTCCTTCCGTGGTATGAACCACAATCTTATGTCCAATGATTTCGATGTATTTGATCTGACTTACTTTAAGATAAGTCTGTTCATAATTGATTGTAAAGGGAAGAAGAACGTCGTTCGATTTCTTCAATCGATCCAAAGCTCTCTTATACTTCATTTCAAAGACATAATACGTCAAAGGCTTTACCATAAAATCCAAAGCATCCACTTCATATCCTTTGACAGCATACTGGGCAAGATTGGTCAAAAAGAGAATAACGACATCTGAATCGATTTCCCTAAGTTTGTGAGAGCAGTCCAGACCATTCATCTTGCCTAAATGGATGTCCATGAAGACCAGGTCGTATTTTCCCTTTCGAAACGAAGCCAAGAATGTCTCGGCATCCTTGTAGCGATCGACCTCGGATGTTTTTTTCATCCCATGCTTTTCTTCGTACATGCCAAGGCAGTCAAGAAATGCGCTATAGTCATTCTCATCATCTTCCAAAACCGCAATCTCAATCATTTGACTCTTCCTCCTTTTTCCGGAAAAGACAGACAGAAGCAAAAACCATCGAAACAAACAAAACAGAATTGATCAGAACGAAGAAGACAAGCCAAAGTGGGAAGGTATTCCGTTTCACGGGTCTAAGGATCAATGCCACATTTTTGTCTTCGATATGGTTCTTCTGATAGACCAATGTAGATGAAAGAAGATAAAGATAATGAGAAACGGCATCTTTAGCCTTGGCCATATAAACGTCATCCTCTTCCGAAAGCGGCAAAGCATTTTTTTCTTTTACATTAAGCCATATATCATTTCCGGCAACTATACCGGAAGTAGTAGATAGAGGTTCGCTTCCATCGCTATAATCGGAAATAACAGCCCCTTTAAATCCCCATTCGCCTCTGAGAATTTCTGTCAAAAGAGGATAACTTGCTCCTGTCCATACAGCACCAATCCGATTGAAGGATGACATCATTCCACAAGCCGAATAATCTTTGACAGCAATTTCAAACGGCTTTAGATAGATTTCACGAAGTGCTTGTTCTGTATTGAATTCATTGACACCCGGCTCATTATCCCCTAATTCTGCCATTACAAAATGCTTCATATAAGTAATGAGTCCTTTCGACTTCGCTCCCTTGATAATGTTTCCTGCCATATGTCCGGTCAAAAGAGGATCCTCGCTGAAGTACTCCCCATTTCTTCCATTGAAAGAAGAACGATGAAGATTACCACTCGGCGCATACCAGGCATTCACACCCGTCTCCTTGGCTTCAAGACCTACGGATTCACCCATTTGATATGCCAGTCCAGTATTGAAGGTCTGTCCCAATACCGTCATGGAAGGAAACGCCGTCCACAATGTCGATGACGTGGAAAACACCATAGTGTTCAAGCCACAGGTCCCATCATATTCCTGATAACGGGGCTTTGCGATACTGTAGATACTTTCGGTTCCGAATCCACTTTTTTCGACAATCGATTTCACTTCCTTCTTTGTCATCTGGCTGACAAGAAGATTCAGGGTTTCTCCATCATCTTCGACGATTTTAGAAAGAAGATCCATATCATAGACAAACGGAACAGACAACTGATCCAACTCCTCCATTGTGGGGCGACTGCCATCTTCCTTCTTTACCAAATAAAGGCCGTTATCCTGACCAAAGACAGGTTTTTCATCAATCTTCTCTTTGACTATATCATAGCAGGACAATCCATTCACCTCATCGATCAGCGAAGAATTCACATCCGATAAGGAAAAAGTCTTTTGGTAGGTATTCTGGAAATCTTTCCGGGAAAGATAGGTGATATGATCCGAGAAAGAACTTCCATCGATTCCCTTTCCAAAACTATCTAATTGGGTCAGACGAGGCTTTACCTCCTTTTCCGTAGAAGTATCCTTAGCGAAAAAGATATCTTCCGGAATCTCATAGCTAAATCTATTCTCCGTCGTCATCTTCTTCTGTTCATGGCTATTTTCCTGAAAAACGAAATCATAGGTTCCTTTTTCCAATTCATATCCACAGAAACCATTGTTATTTTTGTCATAACAATCGAAACTGCAAAGATCATATAAGGAAAATGTCAATTTTATGTCTTTTTGGATTTCACCGGGATTCAACAGTGAACTTTTTGTAAAGGAACAAAGCGTCGAATAAGCTTTTTCGATTCCACCATTCGTATATGGCTTTCTTGCAAAAAGAAACAGAACATCTTTACCAGGAAAATTGCCATTGTTCGTACAGGACAGAGAAACTTCAATCGTTTCTTCGCCTTTTTTTGAATCCGGTAATTTGATTTCATCCACTTCCCAAGAAAAACTTGTATAAGAAAGCCCATAGCCGAACGGATATTGAACGATATCCTCATAGGCATTTCCTTTAAAGAACCCATCAACATAGGCAGTCTCATAAAACCGGTATCCGACATAAATGTTTTCCTGATAAAGAACCATGGACTGATTGTTTTTGTTCTTTTCCGCCTTGTAATAAGGATAAGAAGGTTCCTTGGTAAAATCCTTCAAATACGTATCAGTAAGCCTTCCACTAGGGCTAGCCTTGCCTAAAAGGATTCGAGCAACACTGTCCATTCCAGATTGCCCCGGAACACCAATAAGAAGACAGGCATCTATTCCTTCCTCATCGACGAAAGATAGCTCGAATGGATTTGTCGAGTTGACAAGAATGATCACCTTACTGTAGTTTTCTTCAACATACGTGATAAGTTCGCGTTCCTCTGCAGAAAGTTCTAAATAGTGTCTCGTTACATCCCTTGTTTCACCTAAAGAATTGATTTTTTCTTGATATTGTTTTATCTCGTTACAATTTTCTCCAGATATACGGGATATAGTAACGATTGCGGTATCAGAAAAATTTGACGCGTTTTTTAAATAGGAGGAAGGATAACTATCCAAATTCGGTTCAAAAAGGACATCTCTTGTAGCCATTTCTTTTTTATTGAAATCTTCTTTATAAAAATCTTCGAAGAACTTCAACAATTCCTGATTTACGGAAAATCCATTTTCTTCTAAAGCCTGAGAGAGAGTCACTTTCTTGCTGTCATCAATCCTTCCATATCCTGTTCCAATACCACGAAGCACATTCCCGCAATCGATAGAAGACCAGCCAAAGAGATTGACCGGATAGGATTCCTTTTCTTCCTTGACAAGAGGAAGACAGTCATTTTGATTTTTCAGAAGAACAGTTCCCTCTTCTTCTATTTTCTTCACAAGTTCATCAGACTTGAAGCTTGCCTCTTTGAATTCCTCCCGGTCAAAAATATCGGCATTGAAAAAATGATTGATTTTCTCATAGTTTTTCATGACGAAGCCGTCAACAAGAAGAACAATAAGACAACAGATTGTGATGGAAAAAGTGAATATTTTTTTCTTTTTCATAATATAAACCGAATAGAAAGCCCTTCAACTGAACGTATTTAGCTTAACCCATGACCAAGACAAAATGAAAGAAAAATATCAACTTTTCCCTTAGCAAACGTCAATTCGGAATCATGATTATGTATGAAATCTTCAAACTTAAGTACGATTTTGATGAAAGCGATATCATTTCGAATATTATGATTACAAGTACTGGAGGATTTCCATATGAAAAACAAAAAGAAAGTCATAAGTCTAACTTCAATCGGTTTGATTGCAGGTGCACTGATTGCCGGTAATGTCGTAGCGTTCCGGTTTGCCCCGATGATTACGACATTCCTTTCCGGAACCGGAAACAGAGGCTTCGATTCCGATGATTTCAACAAGGCATCCACACAATCGGATGAACTTTGTCAGAAAATCGCAGAAGAAGGTATCGTCCTTCTAAAGAACGAAGATGAAGCTCTTCCTATCAAAGAAGAGAAGAAAATCAATGTGTTCGGATGGTCCAGCACAGAACAGGGATTCCTCCTTTCCGGAATCGGTTCCGGCTCTTCGACCATCAACGAAGAAAAGAAAGTCTCCCTTCTCAAAGGATTGGAAAAAGACGGATTCGAATACAATAAGGAACTCGAAAAATTCTACAACGATTATGATAGTTCAACCTTTTCCTTCGAAACCGGAAACAGCAAAAGAATCCCTCTTATCGAACCTTCCATCGAAGATTATCCAGCCGATCTCATCGATAACGCCATATCCTTCTCGGATACGGCCATGGTTGTAATATCAAGAATCGGAGGAGAAAACGTAGGAGAAATTCCAACCATCCAGAAAAAAAGTCATGGGCAGCCTACGGATACGTCTAGAACATATCTTGAAATTTCAACCGAGGAAGAAAAGCTTCTTGAAATGGTCAAAGATAACTTCGCCAAAGTAATCGTCGTCATCAATTCGACAAACCAGATGCAGTTGGGATTTTTAAAAGACGATTTGATTCAGGCAGCTCTTTATGTCAATGTCACTGGACAAAGCGGCGCCACAGCCATCGGAAAAATCCTTGATGGAACTGTCAACCCCAGCGGCCATCTAACTGATACTCTTGCCTATGATTATACCGAAGAACCCGTTTTCAAAAACTACATTCAGCAATCCAACAACATCGAATATCGGGAAGACATCTACTTCGGCTATCGGTATTACGAAACGGCAGATGAACTAGGTTATTTCGACTGGGTCGACAATGATTATGGAACCGGATATGAAGGAGTTGTAGCCTACCCATTCGGATACGGACTTAGTTATTCTACTTTTGAATGGACATTGGAAAAAAGTTCCGTAAAAGAGAATTCCTCCTTAAAGAAAGACGATACCATAACTCTTAGTTTCTCCTGTAAAAACACAGGAAGCGTCGAAGGAAAAGATGTGATGGAAGTCTTCTACAAAGCACCTTATTATGACGGGGGAATCGAAAAATCATCCATCAATCTCCTTGACTTTGCCAAAACAGAATCCCTCAAGCCCGGTGAAACGCAAAAAGGAATCGAAATCGAATTCACACCATACGATATGGCAAGCTATGATTGCTATGACAAGAACGGAAATGGAAGTGCAACCTGGGAGCTAGATGAAGGAGACTATGCCATTCAGTTCATGAACGATTCCCACAACCTCAAAGAGATGGATGAAAACAGTATTTCTTTCCATATCGATAATACCATCATTTATGACAAAGATCCTGTTACCGGAAACGAAGTCAAGAATCGTTTCACCGGTGAAGAAAGCTATTCCGGGGTACCGATTGACGCCTCCACCATCCACAACCAGGAAGTCCAATATCTTTCAAGGTCCGACTTCGAAGGCACGTTCCCAACCCAAGCTAGCATTCCCGAAAACAAGGAAGAAGTCAAAAAAGCAAACAACTATACCAATTCCTCTTATGATACAGATACCATGCCCGAGACTTCCAAGCAGAACAATCTCTATCTTGTTACCAGAGAAGACAAAACTCCTGCCAGTCTTGACGACCTCAACGGAAAAGGAAGTGCGCAACTAAAATACAACGATGATCTGATTGAAAAAATCGGATCCGATTATGACTGCGAAGAACTCAATGATCTTGTCGATGAAATGAGCACAGATGAACTCAAGAATCTCGTTGAAAACGGAGGTTTCCATACAGTTGCCATCGAATCGATTGGAAAGCCTAGGGCAGACGAGTTCGATGGTCCTGCCGGATTCAATACGACTACCCAGACAGGGAAGAATACAGGAAAATGGACTGCTTTCCCCAATGAAACACTCATCGGCCAGACCTGGAGCAAGGAAATCGCAACCGAAATGGGGCTTTCCATGGCAAACGAAGCAAGCCTGACCGGACTCAACGGCTGGTATGCTCCTGGAGTGAATCTTCACCGGACGGCATTCAACGGAAGAAACTACGAATATTATTCTGAAGATCCGGTCCTTTCCGGAATCATAGCAAGCCATGTGATCAAAGCAGCAAAAAGCAAAGGTCTCCATTGTTATCTGAAACACTTCACATTGTCTGAACCCGGTGTGAATGCCAAAGGCTATAATACCTGGCTCACGGAACAGAATTTCCGTGAAAACTATCTGAAGCCATTCGAAATCGCCGTCAAAAAGGGTGAAAGCAATGCCATCATGACTGCATTCAATTCCGTCGGTGGCGTTTGGGCAGGTGCAAACTACAGCATGAACGTCGAAGTACTAAGGGAAGAATGGGGATTCAGAGGCTCTTTGATTACAGACTGGAGCGACGGAACCGGAAATATGCTTCCGAGCAAAGGAATCCGGGCCGGAAACGATTTGTGGCTCAATCCGAACGATAACCATATCTCCAATCCGCTCAACATGAGCGATCCAACTACAGTTCTTTGCGCAAAAAACAGTGCAAAAAACATCATCTATACCTTCTGTAACACCTATAGCTATAGCAAGACTGCCGGAAACAAAGAATCCAATTCCACAAATCCGGTCAAGCAAGCGTTTGCCTGGTGGAAGATCGTTCTTGGCGGAGTCGATGTCTTAGCTGTTTTAGGACTCGGTTTCTGGACATACACCCTCTTCAGAAAACCGAAAGAAAAAGAATGATTCATCAAGTTTATGACATATTCCAAGGAGGTTATGTCAAAAAGTAAGCTCTTACATTCCAACAAGTTTAAACTATTCGCATAAAAAGCATAGACCTTGCCTTATTTCCGGCAGGGACATGTCAAGGAGGACATGATTTTATGAAAAAAGCCAAGAAGAGAATTTTACCGTCGCTCGTCGTTCTTTGCTCCGCATTCCTCTTAGCAGGATGTGGAACCTCGAACAGTTCTGTCGAATCCAAGAATTCCCCGTCCAATTCAACAACAGCCAAAGTCTCCACAACAGAGCAAAAACCATCCACAAAATCGGATTCTTCGGAAAAGTCCGATACAGGAAAAACAAGCACCGATTCCAAAAAAACACCATCAGCTTCACCAAGTACACCATCGGCTTCACCAAGTACTCCGACCATCAAGACAGGAACAGTCACACTTGCTTTCGATTCAGCCAAGGGAACCGTTACTGCAGATAAAACAACCGGAAACGTCGGAGACGAAGTCACTTTAACGGTTGTGGCAAAAGAAGGATACAAAATCAAGGACGTTAAAGCCAATGGCATCTCTTTGGCTGGTCCTGAATACAAGTTCGTTCTGATTGAAGGAGAGAATGCAGTCGAAGCAACGTTCGAAGAACTTCCTCCGGTCATCGAAGAGTTCAACATTACCGCAACAAACGGAGACGACTTCGAAATCAAGAACCTCAGCAAAACCAAAGCAAAAAAAGATGATGTCGTAACCTTCCAGGTAGAAATCAAAAACGAAGCCAAGGAAATCGAAAGTGTCAAAGCAAATGATGTCAACTGCACAGAATCGGATGGAAGTTATTCCTTCACCATGCCAGAAGAAGACGTCGTCATCCATGTAGTCCTTAAGGACAAAGCTGTCGACACATACGATCTTACTTTGGAAAAAGAAGGCGAACTAAAAGAAGGGGATGGAGCCAAACTCCTTACCATCAAAATAACTCCGGAAGCCACGGCAACCGATTGGACATTCAACACAGATGAGTTAAATGGAATCGGCGTACTCAGTGAACTTCCTAGCGACCATCCGCAGAAAGCCGATAACGTCAGGTTCTTCACACCGGTCAATTCTGGCACAGGATATTTGAAGGTCACCTGCACCATCAATGGAAAAGCAGTCGAAAAGAAATTCGAAATCACCGTCGATGCCGACTATACCAAATATAAAGAAATCAAGACAGCAGCAGATTTCATCGGATTGATTGAAAAAGAAGGAACCATCGTCGACAAATACTACTTAAGTGCAAACATCGATCTTGGTGGAAGGATCGTCAATGGTAGGAAAGTCGAAAATCACTTCAACGGTGTCTTAGATGGAAGAGGACATACCGTCAGAAACTTCGTTGTCAGAAACACTTCGGAAAAGGAACCAAACAAAGCCAATGGTCTCTTCTATATGGTAGGCGGAACCATCCGGAACATCCATATCAAAGGAACCATTAGCGATGAAGGATTCAGCGGACTTCTCTGCAAGGAAGTTTCCGGCAGCACTTGTTTAATCGAGAATTGTATCTTTGAAGCTACAAACACCTTTTCAACCCAGGATTGGACATGGTGTAGAAATGGTGTCATTGCCGGAGTTCTCCAGGGAAATGCCAAAGTAAACAATGTCGTAACCAAGCTTGACGCCGGAAAGACCGGAGCAACCTGTATGCCGTTCATTCCCTATACCTGGTCCAAAGCAAGCATCACCAACGGATACACCAATATCGCTCATGACGAACAATATGAGAACTATAAACCATTCAATCCAGATGGCACGTACAATACGGATGACTTTGTCAGTGAAAACCTCATCCATACCCCATTTGATTCCACAGCAAAATCCGCATACACCACTCTAAACGAAGAAATCTGGACTTTAGAAGATAACAAGATGCCTGAGTTGAAGAAAGCCGGAGATCCTTTCGTCGAACTGGAACCAGAAGTATCTGCAGCACTTGATAAGAATACCTTGTCAATGAAAGACGGAGAAAAAGAAGCCATTCTGACTACTGCAGTGAAAAACACTGACAAAGCTGCAACCTACCAGGTCACAGCCACTCCAAGCGATGTCGTCTCTATCACCGGCAACCAAGATGGAACATTCAAAATCACTGCATTGAAAGAAGGAACAGCAACCATTGATATCAAAGCCACTATCGAAGGAAAAGAGTATTCTGCAAAGCCTATACAGGTGACGGTAAAAGGTGCAGATGCACCGGAATACGAAATTCCTGAAGGAGCATTTGAAATCAAAGATGTAGCAACATTCAAACAGGTATTCACCGGTGGCGGAGAATTCTGCAACAGAGATTTCTATCTATCTGCTGATATCGATATGACTGGAGAAACACTGCCGAACAATGGTATGGCAGGAGATTTCATGAAGACATTCGAAGGTCAGGGGCATACTATCAAAGCAAGTTACAACTGGGGACTATTCAATATCCTCAGCGGAACAATCCGGAACTTCACTTTAGTCACTGACGCACCTAGCGAAGCCAACAGAGGTGCCATCTGTCATACTACATCTGGTACAATTGAAAACGTCAATGTGAAAATGTCCGTCATTGAGTCAAGAGCAACAAATACCTTTGCCGGCATGTGCTATTTGAACAATGGAGCCATCAAAAACAGCAAAGTCGATTTCATCATCAACACTCCATGCAATACGATCAAATCCTTTGCAGTCAGCGGAGGAAGCGGAACATTTACCAACTGCACCTATACCATCTCCGGAACGTGGGATGGAAGAAACAGTGCCGTCACCGCGAACGAAGGAACGACATTAGAAGCCTGATCGAGGAACAAACAAATGAAAAAATCCATTCTTGCCTTATTTGCAGTAATTGCCAGCATGTCTCTTGCTTCCTGCAACGACAAAACCAATGTACCTGCTGTCTCAAATTCCGGATCAAACAAATCCCAACAGGTAACAAGCAGAATCAGTATCACCGTAACTGGAAGCTTCAAGACATCGGTCGGAAATTCTGTACAGCTGAAAGTCACTCTTAAGAACGATTCCGAAAAGAAAGGATACACCGCAACATCAAGTGACGAATCCATCGCAACCATCAGCGAAACAGGACTTGTAACCGGCGTCAGTGCCGGAAACGTCAAGCTGACCTTTGTCAGCAACAGCGACGAATCCGTCAAAAAAGAAGTCGATTTCACAGTTGTCGATCCGAAAACAGCATCTGTTGAAATCGAGGCTTCCAGCGAAACAGTCGCAATTGGAGAAAAAATCACCTTAAAAGCCGTAGTCGAAAACAAAGACGGCCTTACCGTTACCTATAAATGGAAATCCACAGAATTGAAAGGAAACTTCAACAAATCCACGAGTGCAGAAGTAAGCTATACCGGAAAAAGCGAGGGTGAAGACATCATCGAACTTACCTGCAAAATCGGCGATATCGAAGTCAAGGCAAGCATTACAATCCAAGTCACAAAGAACATGGATAGCTATGTCAAAATCGGAACTGCGGAAGAATTCAAATCCAAGCTTCTTGTATCCGGCCGTCTCGACAAAGACTATATCCTGACAGCAGATATCGATCTTGGTAACATGAAGATCGACGGATACGCCAACGCCGCAACATTTGCAGGGACACTGAACGGAAACGGACACAAGATTTCAAACTTCGAAATCATCTCCAGTGAACCTGAAAAAGCAAATTCTGCTTTATGGCAGACAATAGACGCTTCTGCCGTCATCGAAAAAGTCGAATTTGATGGCAAAATCGGAAATGAGGGTGTCGGTTGGGGTAGTGCCATCTTAGGAAACGTCGTTTCCGGAACCATTCAGGACTGTCTATTCAGAAGTGAACAGACCTATAACAACGGCTCGGATTCCTGGTTCCCGTTTGCTGCAAGCATTGCCGGTGTTCTGAAGGAAAGTGCCGTAATCAAGAACTGTGTTGTCGATGTCACCGGAGACGGAAGAGACGTCCATATGGCTATTGCTAGCTATCCGGCCGGCGGATCCAAATGCGATGGAACAAATGCCAACTATAGTCCTAGCGAACAGACCTTCGTAACAAGCGGAATCTATACGTCCCAAGCAGCAGCAGTAAGCTATGGTTCCGACTGGGAATGGGGATGCAGCATCGAAAAGAAAGACGGAATCCATTGTGGAATCAATTTCTCTACTGCAGCAAAAACCACATACTCTGACCTGAGCGAATCCATCTGGAATCTTCAGGATCATGTCATTCCAACCTTAAAAGTCGTAGAATAGAAACGAAAGCCTTCCATCAAGCGAAGGCTTTTCTTTCTAGGAAAGGATACCTTATGAGAAAAGCCTTTGTTATGATGTCTATTCCGGCCTTACTGCTCTCATCATGCTTTGAAGGTAGAGCCTCAGTAAAGACAGACTCTTCTCTTTCGGAACCGAAGGAAGAAATCAGCATCGATATCTTAAACGAAAAAAGTACAATCTTTGTCGGTGAACAACTATCGCTCGATATCGAAGCATCGGACCATAAGGACCATCATTACCTCTACGAAAGCATGGATGATAGCATATTCACAGTTGACGAAAACGGAATCCTGAAAGGAATCAAGGCGGGGTATTCTACACTCTATGTCACAATCGAATCCACTGATATTTCAACATCCATGGATTTTACCGTTATCGACAAAAGAGAAGACAACAATCAGGATGAGATCGTGAACCCGAATCCGTCCAAGTACACGCTCTCATTCCATGATGAGTTCGACGGAAACAGCCTCAACGAAGAATATTGGTCCTATCAAATCGGTACTGGAAAGGAATACGGAATCGATGGTTGGGGAAATCAGGAAGCCCAATCCTATCAGAAAGAAAATATCATGGTAAAAGACGGAAGACTCCTTATCACTGCCAAGAAGGAAAGCAAAGACGGGAGAGATTACACAAGTGGAAGAATCCGTACCTATCAGAAAGTTGCGTTCACCTATGGAAGAATCGATGCCCGTATCCGCCTTCCTTCCTATCCCGGATTGTGGCCTGCTTTCTGGATGCTTCCAAACACAAACAAATATGGTTCCTGGCCAAACAGCGGTGAAATCGACATCATGGAGGCAAAAGGACGAGTACCTAAAGAAACCTCCAGCGCTGTACATATGGCATCATTGAACAACAGCCACACCTATTCGACAGGAAAGAATAGCCTAGATGACTCAACTTCCATCTCCGAATACCATGTCTACAGTTTCATTTGGGAGAAAAACGATATGCGGTTCCTCTGCGACGAAATAGAATACTATCGGTTGCGAAAAAACGCATTGAGAAACTACATGGGAGAAGATGGTCAACCATTTGACACAGATTTCTACCTTCTACTCAATCTTGCAGTTGGAGGGCATTTCGACAATTACCTCCTTCCTGAAGATAAAACCTTGCCTGCCTCCATGGAAGTCGATTATGTCAGATGGTGGACATTGAAGCAGTCATGATCAAACATATAAAAAGAGGGATTTTACGCCCTCTTTTTTATTGAGAAATTCCTACTTATAAACAGAAACAACTTGTTATTCATTATTTATAGGCATTGCAACAAATAAGTTAGAATATCTTGTTGATTTTCACTTTTCACTTTCCTCAACTGCCTGATTCAAAATATATTCTAATGTCTTTTTGTCCATGATTTTTTCTTCCAAAACCACTTCTTCGATGCTCTTCTTTTCCTTAAGGGCCTTTTTGGCAATATAAGCAGATTTCTTATATCCTAGGAAAGGATTCAAGGCAGTAACAATGCCCAAGCTGGATTTTTCCAATTCCAGACAATGTTCTTTATTCGCCTGGATACCGACAATACAATGGTCTATGAGCGTTCGGATGGAGTTCGTCAACACAAGAATAGATTCAAACAGTTGATCAAAAATGACAGGTTCAAAAGCATTCAGCTCCATCTGCCCAGCCTCACAAGCAAGTGCAATCGTTGTGTCATGCCCAATGACAAGATAACAGGCCTGAGTCACAACTTCCGGAATAACCGGATTGACTTTTCCAGGCATAATAGAAGATCCGTTCTGCATAGGAGGAAGATTGATTTCATTGAATCCACATCTCGGTCCTGAAGATAACAGCCTTAAATCATTACACATCTTAGATAAAGATACAGAAAGTGCCTTCATAGAGCCTGAAACTTCAGCAAAAGAATCCAAATTCTCTGTGGCATCAAACAAATCGGTCGCTTGCTTCATTTCTCTGTGAAATAAATCAGTAAGCTTTTTTGCAATATTTTCTTCGTAGTATAAAGAAGCATTGATCTTAGAGCCTATAGCCGTTCCGCCTAGGTTAATCACAGTCATTTCTTTACTGGAAGACTCAATTCTCTCCAAGCAGCGTTCTACCATGGTTGCATAGCTTTCAAAGGTATTTCCAAGTGTCATCGGAACAGCATCCTGAAGCTGAGTGCGTCCCATTTTGAGGACATCCTTGAAGTCAATAGCCTTGACAAGAAGTGCGGAATGAAGTCTTCGCAGTTCTTCGATCAATCCATCCAGAAGAACAAGAACAGTCATTTTACCAGCTGTGGGAATCACATCGTTCGTGGACTGAGCCATGTTGACATCATCATTAGGATGAACATATTCATAGCATCCAAGTTTTCCGCCTAGAATTTCATCTGCACGGTTTGCAATCACTTCGTTCATGTTCATATTGAAGCTTGTACCTGCACCACCCTGAATAGGATCGGTAATAAACTGATCACGGAATTTTCCTTCCATGATTTCATCGCAAGCCTGGATAATGGCATTCGCTTTTTCTTCAGAAAGAAGGCCAGCTTCCTCATTTGTCATGCAACAAGCTTTCTTGATCAAAGCCAAGTTCTTGTTGAATATGTCCAGAACATGGCGACCGGTAATCGGAAAATTCCTCTTCGCACGTAAGGACTGAACTCCATAATAGGCATTTTCTTCAACTTCTAATGATCCGATGGAATCCGACTCAATTCTTTTTGGCATATGAAAAAACCTCTATATAAAAGGGGACCACAAAAGATTGCGATCCCCAAGTGCAGAAGTATACAACAAAATCAGTTGATATGGAACAACAAATCTCCATAAGACGGAACCGGCCAGTAAGCTTTGGAAACAATGGTTTCCAGTTCATCGACCGGTGCACGAAGAGAAGCCATAAGCGGAAGCAATAAGTCTCTGGCATAGACCGCCTTGTCTCTTCCGGAAACATGGCAGGAAGATACAGCTTCATCAAGCTTATCCGTTGCAAGAACAACTTCGTCAAGAATTCCGGAAATCTTCTTAATAGAATCCATTGTAGACTTAGGCGCATCAATTCCGATTTCCTTACAGGCCTTGGCTTCCTTGACCAAGGAAGTGAAATAAGCATTTACGGCCGGAATATAAAGTTTTCTTGCCATATGGGACATGGTCTTAGCATCGATGAAGACCTGACTGGCGTAATTGCTATATTTGATTTCAGCCCTTGATTTCAATTCTGAAGGAGTCAGAACACCAGATTCGGCAAAGAGTTCCTTGACTTTCTCATCTGAAAGAACATCAACTGCTTCAACTGTGGTCTTAAGATTCGGAAGGCCTCTCTTTTCAGCTTCTTTTACCCATTTATCCGAATATCCGTCACCATTGAAGATGATTCTTTCATGTTCCTTCAAAGTAGTACGGATCCATTCGTCGATGGCTTTATTGACATCTTCGGCTCTTTCGATTGTATCTGCAAATTCCTTTAGCGTCTTGCCTACGATAGTATCAAGAACAATATTCGGTCCAGCTATATTCTGACTGGATCCGACCATACGGAACTCGAAGCGGTTGCCAGTGAAGGCAAAAGGAGAGGTTCTGTTACGGTCCGTGGAATCTTTCGGAAGAACAGGAAGAGTCTTTGCACCTGTCTGAAGAAGAGTATTTGCTCTTGCCTTGGTCGGAGCATCCGAATGAATGATTTTCTCTACGACGGCATTCAATTCGTCACCGAGGAAAATAGAAACGATAGCCGGCGGGGCCTCATTGGCTCCGAGACGGAAATCATTGGTATAAGTAGCAACAGATTCTCTCATCAACCCGGCATATTCATCAACAGCTTTGACGACAGCAGCCAAGAAGACAAGGAATTGCGTATTTTCATGCGGATTCTTTCCTGGTTTCAGAAGATTAATTCCAGTATCAGTCTGCAAAGACCAATTATCGTGTTTTCCAGAACCATTGATACCATCAAAAGGTTTCTCTGCAAAGAGGCAAATGAATCCGTGCTTCTTTGCGATTTTCTTTAAAACCAACATAACAAGAGCATTCTGGTCAGCAGCAACATTGGCTGAAGAATAGATAACGGCAAGTTCATGCTGAGAAGGAGCGACTTCGTTGTGTTCGGTCTTTGCAGGAATGCCAAGTTTCCAAAGTACCTGGTTGACTTCGGTCATGAAACCGGCAATCTGCTCACGAATTGGGCCAAAATAATGATCGTCAAGTTCCTGTCCTTTCGGAGCTGCGGCTCCGAAAAGCGTTCTTCCAGTATAGATAAGATCTTTACGTTTCGCAAAATGATCGATATCGACCAAGAAATATTCCTGTTCCGGACCTGCCATCGGAAGAACCTTCTTGGTAGTCGTATCTCCGAAGATGCAAAGAACCCTCTTTGCCTGTTCTGAAACATATTCCATGCTTCTTAAAAGCGGAGTCTTTCCATCCAAAGCCTCTCCGGTATAGGAACAGAAAGCAGTAGGAATGAAAAGAACATTGGAATATTCATCATGAACAACAAAGGCAGGAGAAGTGCAATCCCAAGCTGTATAACCTCTTGCTTCAAACGTGGCTCTCAGACCACCATTCGGGAAACTGGAAGCATCCGGTTCTCCTTTAATCAGTTCCTTTCCGGAGAAAGACATGATGACCTTTCCCTTCTTGTCAGGAACCGAAATGAAAGAATCATGCTTCTCTGCAGTAACTCCGGTAAGAGGTTGGAACCAGTGAGTATAGTGGGTTGCGCCTTTGGAAATCGCCCAGTCCTTCATGCCATGGGCAACATCATCGGCAAGACTAGCATCCAATTCCTTTCCATTATGGATGGTATCCATCAGATCG
Source organism: Caryophanales bacterium UBA4694 (assembly GCA_002404835.1). Classification (GTDB taxonomy): domain Bacteria; phylum Bacillota_I; class Bacilli_A; order RFN20; family CAG-288; genus Enterosoma. Next base: position 46,929 of record DHKM01000004.1, read on the forward strand.
CGATAGACCTTCTCCGGCAAATGGCTTCTCATCTCTTCATCATCGAAAACGTCAATACCATAGTTTTGAGTTATATCGAATGAGCTTGGCATATATTTCCTCCTAAGTGCCAACGTCCATGAGGATGAAAAATAATATGGCAATAATATATTCCTTCTTTTAAAAAAATGGAACAAAAATTTTCATATTTTCATATTTTCATAAAAAACTTTTCATAAAAATAAAAGTTTGAAAGTTTATATTTGTAGTTTTTATAAAAAATATTGTTTAAAAATAAGTCAATTTTTCATTTTCATGAAGTATAAAAATTGTTCTAAATCTCTCCACGTTTTCTCAAGCAAACCTTTTTAGCCGAATTAATTAGAACCCAATTTTGCATATGGGGCTAAGAACAGCTTTTATGTATCCTTTCCGTCTTTTTTGACATTATCTCGCGATATCTGAGCGTTTCATAGATAGATAAGTCTCTCTCCAGGAACGATTTCACCATTTCTGGGACATTTGCCATGATTGTACATGAGCTGAACAGATTGCACCAGTCCTGTACCCTGTACTCTGTCACGATCATAGAATCCCCGATAGCGATAAACTCCTTGAAATACCTATGATTGTTTCCATTGGGTTCTTGTTATCTGCAAGTTCTTTCGTTTCCAGGGGCAGATGTATCTCTCTTGCAAGCTGGTATCTTGCCACAAGTACCTGATGTGTTCCTTCCCCATCGTCGATCATGCGGAAATTTGGAATGATATGCCATTCCATTACAACAAAGGTCCTACTCTTCAATAGTTTCCTGATGGCGAGCTTTTGATATCGAACAAGCTTGTCTGCCCTCCCATGTACAATAAAGGATTCAAAGAAAAAGAAGAAAAAACAAAGTTATCTTCTTCCATTAAATCAGATAAA
>DHKM01000059.1 GCA_002404835.1 Caryophanales bacterium UBA4694
TCTCCGGAGAGAAGATAGGTATTGTCATGATGGCAATATGGACATTCTTTTCCGTATTGGATCGTGGAATAGGTCTTCTTGCAGTCTCTACAGTAGCTTTCGGCCTGAAGAACCACGATATCGAGCTTGCAGTTCTTAAGCAATCCGGGTTTCTTTTTGGCCCAATCAAAGCAATCACGGAAATAATCCGGGATTACGATAGATACTTCTCCGAGTTCCATCGTCAGGGACAATACTTCCTTCACATGGTTTTCCTTAGCTAGTTTCTCAACGGAATCGATGACCTCGAATACGATTCCAAGCTCATGCATGATAGGACTTGGAGTTTCCGGTCAACGGGAATTCTTTTCCTTTGACTTTGTAGAGTTTCTTGAACTCTTTTCTCTTCTTTTTCATCATCTTGGCTTCCTGAGACTGGGAATGAAGCAAAATCTTCACCTGACGTTTGAGAGCATTCTTGAGAAGAGGTCCGATCTTGTCTTCACTTCTTACCATCGTGGAAGCCTTCGGATGGTCTCTGACCAGATGAATGGCATCGAACTTGCACTTGGTGGTACAGACACCGCATCCGATGCACTTATGTGGGTCAACGATTGAGGCACCACAGGATAAGCATCTTCCCGTTTCAATTTTGACTTGTTCTTCGGTAAGTGTCTTGTGTGCATCTTCGAAGGAATTCTTATGATCAATGGATTCATCCATTCCTGCTTCCTGTCGTTTTGCTTCATCGTATCCAGGATAGGAAATATCTTTCTTGTTGAGTGGAACGAAATGTCTGCGGTTATAGGCAATGGTCGGATCGGCATTGTAGCGGACATGTCTGTGCAAAGCATCGGCAACGGCATGGCCCTGAGCGATGGCATCAATGACAAACTTCGGTCCTGTATATACGTCTCCTCCGACAAAGATATCCGGATCGGCAGTCTGATAGGTCATCTTGTCTGCAATCGGATAGTTCCCGTGCCAGAAGTTGACCTTGGTTCCATCAAGCAGGTTGCCCCACTCAATGGTCTGGCCGATGGCAAATACGATCTTATCAGCATGGACTGTAACAGTGTCGTTCTCATCATACAGAGGACTGAATTTCTTTGTCTCTGGATCGATGACTCTCAAGCACTTCTTGAGAACAATTCCATTCACATGTCCATTTTCATCCACAAGGATTTCCTTCGGTCCATAGGAATTATGGATTTCAATTCCTTCTTCAAGTGTTTCCCGGATTTCTTCTTTGCTTGCCGGCATGGTTTCTCTGTCTTCCAAAGAGAACATGGAAACTTTCCTGCTCTTGAAGCGATGGGCATTCCTTGCACAGTCAACGGCAACGTTTCCGCCGCCGATAACGACAACCTCACCTTCGAAGGTTGCCATTCTGTCTTCGAAGGATTCTCTCAGATAATCGACGGCAACGATGGTACCTTCGGCTTCATCGTTTTTGATTCCAGGTCTTTTTCCTCCCTGACAACCGATGGCAATATAGAACGCTTTGTATCCTTCTTTCTTCAGGGAATCGATGGTGACGTCTTTTCCGACTTCGATCCCGGTCTTGATTTCGACTCCGAGCTGTCGGATGATATCGATTTCAGCATCCAATACATCCTTTTCCAGCTTATAGGATGGGATTCCATACATCATCATTCCACCAGGCTTCTGATTCTTTTCGAAGACGGTCGGACGATAGCCCATCAAGGCAAGATAATAAGCCGCTGAGAGTCCGGCAGGGCCTGCTCCGATGATGGCAATCTTGTCTTTCCATTCTCCGTGATTGGATGGAATGATTTTATGAGGAACGTATCTGGTTTCGGAATGAAGGTCCCTGTCGGCGACAAACTTCTTTACGGCATCGATATTGACGGCACGGTCGATATCACCTCTGGTACATTCCTGCTCGCATCTCTTATTGCAGACTCTTCCGCAGACCGCCGGGAACGGATTCTGAGTCTTGATAAGTTCCAAAGCTTCGAGATATTTGCCTTCATGAGCCTTCTTCAGATAGCCCTGAACCGGGACATGGGCCGGGCAGGCGACTTTGCATGGGGCAGTTCCTGTTTCATAGGTATCTGTCATTCTGGCTGTATCGCGGTATTCTTCATCCCAGGCATACATTCCCCATTTGATATTATCCGGAAGCGGTGCGACTGGATAGGTCTGTTCTTTTCCGTCCTTCTTGCAAAGTTTCTGACCGAGTTTCACAGCACCGGCGGGACAGTTCTCGACGCAGAGACCGCAGGCAACGCAGTTCTTCGGATCGACCTTCGCAGTATAGGCACTTCTGGAAAGATTCGGAGTATTGAAAAGAAGGCTGGTTCTTAGAGCATTGCAGATCTTGACATCGCAATTGCAGATAGCAAAAATTTTCTCGCTTCCGTCGATGTTGGTAATCTGATGGACGAACCCATTCTCTTCGGCTCTCTTCAGGATATCGTAGACTTCCTCTTTGGTGATGTATCTGCCTTTGTTGGTTTCGACAAGGTAGTCTGCCATGTCTCCGACACCAATACACCAATCATCCGGATCGTCTCCGCATCCTTCTTTAAGTTCGGCCCTGGAGGCACGGCAGGAGCAGACTCCCGCTGCGAAGTGTCCGTCATATTTCTTGAGCCAATAAGAAATGTGCTCGATATCGACGGATTTGTTCTCCATTTCGATTGCCTTCTCGACAGGGATGACATGCATACCGATTCCGTCTCCGCCTTCGGGAACCATCGGAGTGACTTTCGTAAGCGGGATGAAGGTCATTCTTTCGAAGAAACTGGCATTGCTTGGATGTTCCTTGATGTCCTTAACCCGCATATTGAAAAATTCGGCGCTTCCCGGGACATAAGGAAGAAGGCAGTATCTCTTGATTCTCAGCTTGTCCTTCAGTTCTCCGTTGTGGTCGAAATTGTTTCCGTAATCATATTCGATGAGTCCGATATAGGACATCTTCTCCAAAAGTTCTTTCAGCTGTTCGGGCTTGTCCTGATATTCAGGGCAAAGCTTCAAGACCTCCTCGAAGGTATAATGGACACGTATCTTCATCTTCAAAGCGACATCGGCCATTTCATCGCTTACAAGTTCCTTTAAGCCCCAATATTCAGGGTCTTCTGATGTGATTCCTTTTAACTTGTGTGGGATGGAATCCGTGATTTTTCTTCCCAACTTCAAAATCTTTTCGGAAGGGTTCTTGTCTCCCTGCCAAGTGGGTTTTACGTTCTTGTTCTGTTCAGGCATGTCTTTTTTCCTCAATAGAAAAACCGAATCTGTTTTTCTTCTTCTCTATCATATTAACGAAAAAACGAATAGAAAGAAAGAGAAAAAGCATGTAATGACGGGTTAGCATTTTCTAACTCAGGTATAGTAACATATTAATTTTTCGTTCGTCAAATTCTTCCGAATCCATCTAAGTGAAGTTCAGTATTATTTTCTTAAAACGACCCAATATCCTTTACGATCAAATCCGATTCTTGTCACAAGGCCTTTTTCGCTGAGTTTTTTCAAGGTTCTTCCAACCGTACGTGTAGTCAATCCCGTTTCATCGCTTATCCTCTTGTTCTCGGAAATTCCGGAATTGACTAACCAAAGGATTCTTCTTTCGGTATCTGTCAGCTTTCCTGATTCTTTTTCTAGGACATTATCTGAGACATTTTCTGGGACATAATGTCCGAGATAATGTCCGAGATTCTATGAATTCCGTTTTCTATTCTTTATATTTTCCTTCCACATCAAGAATAAAGCGACATGGAAACCATCGGCATCGACAATGTGTTTTTGTTTTCGCTTCCGGTTTTCCGTCTATTCTGCCACTATTGCAATCCAAAAGGAAAAGACCTATACTATTCCTCGTTACAGCGGTACTGCATAGCAGTTGAGAGGGCTAGTCCCGACGCTTCGAACCTGTTGGTCAAGACCAGTGTAGGGAGTAATGACATTCATTGTATTGTTATCACTTTTTCAATAGCCTTGGTCCAGTAGGGATCAAGGCTATTTTCATAGCCGGAAAGGTTTCTTACATGCTTAGTTCGTCTCAAAATAAGAAAAATCCGTTCAGTTCGAGACAAAATTCCCAAGGAGCTATCTCGAAAATCGTCATCGCCAGCATGATGCTTGCCTTGGCTGTTGTTCTGGAATTCGTGACTAGAAGCATTCCGTTCTTCAAATCAGCATGGCTGATGGGTGGTTCCATCTCCATCACAATGGTTCCTTTGATTCTGACTGCCCTGTACTGCGGACCTATCTATGGAACAGTCATCTCGATTACCTATGCCGTCATCAACTTCTTCATCGATGGTGTCACGAGTTGGACTCCGAACGTTCTTGCCGTCTGTCTGTCTTTGCTTCTTGACTATGTCATCGGTTTCGGTTGCTGCGGACTTGCCGCCATCTTCCGCAAGCCGTTCTTCGAAAAGAAGCCCTGGGCTCCGCTTGCTGCCGTAGTTCTCTGCGGTGCCATCCGTCTGTTTACTTCCTTCCTTAGCGGAATCATCGTCTTCACACAGGCTTTCGATTATGATTCTACTTCCGGTCTTTCTACCGCGTTCACCCCGGAAGGATGCATCTATTCTATTACCTATAATGCCGGTTATATGATTCCGAGTATCATTCTCTGTGCTGTACTTTTCATCGTCCTTCTCAACACTCTTTACAACACCTTCAATATGACGATTGTCAGACCACTGGTTCCAAACAGTCTCAAGAAAGATGTTAATCAATATGAAGGCGATGAATTAGATAAAAAATATATAAGTCATGAGACGGTACATGCTTCCATCAAGCGTTGGATGCCGGTCTATCTTATCATCGATTATGGATTCGGAATTCTCAGCATGATTCCTCAACTGAAGATGTACTATCTTGCTTACTTCGGACTTGTTCTTTCCATCCTGCTGATTTTACATTTCCTTTTCCGCATCTGCATCAGTAAAGATTTTGATAAATTCAATTTCTATTATATCGCACTCCTTGCCATCGGGCTTGGCTTATCCATCTGCGGTATTTGTTCTTTCTTTACTTATGGTAGTAACTTCTACTCCACGGAAGATTAACATAAATTGGGTACAGGATATCCGGACAATTGTGTCCGGATATCCACTTTTTTATTCCAAGCAAAAAGCCCCAGAGTTCTATTCTGAGGCGGATTTTTTCTTTAGATCAATGGAATGAATCATGGTATTCATGAATTCGAATATGGTTTCAACACTTTCCTTGCAGTCTGTCTCCAACCAGGCGCTGATGATTCCGATGAGTCCGCCGATGCAGAAAGCGGGGAGGTACTTCTTCTCGGTTTGATTTAATTGGAATCTTTCCAGAATCGGATTGATGATTTTGGAAATCATTCCGGAATAAACCTCCTTCAGTTTCAGTGATTTTGTCTTTTCCATAAAAAGAAGGAAGATTCTACGATTGTCTTTGACGTAGTTCAAATAGGGAACCAGATATTCGGGAGTGATGAAATCAAGCTGTTCGATCGGACAAGTCAGGATTCTTGTCCTTATCTCGACGGATTTGGGTGAAAGATACTTTTCAAGTTCCCGGATTTTATGTTCGACGCTTTCATCCAAAAGGTCGTCCATGGTCTCATAATGAAGATAGAAGGTGGATCGATTGACATTCGCTTTCTTGCAGATTTCCTTGACCGTGATATATTCGTAATCCTTCTTCTCTAAGAGGGAAAAGAAGGCGGTACACATTTTCTCGGATGTATTGAAGTATTTGCTTTCGGATCTGTTCACGCTATCGCCTTTCCTGGTTTATTTCTTTTCTTCGTCAGTGATTTCTTTGGCAAGTTCGATGATTTCGAATGCGTATTTCTTCTTTCTTCTTTCGAGGATTTTCTTGTAGATGGGATAATTGATGCTCATTCCGATGATGCCGACTACACCGATCAGGATTCCCATCAGCATAGACGTCAGGGTCATATCGCCAATTACTTTCATCGCAAAGCACATTCCGGTTCCTAGCACAAGGGTGCTGAAGATGCCGAAAATGATGGCAAAAACTTTTGCCGGCTGTTTCACTGCAGCATCCAGTTTCTTCAGAGCCACGACTTTGGATTCCTTTTTGACTGCATATTCGTTTGCAATCTGTTCTGCGTAGATCTTGTCTGTATTCATTTTCTTGTTCTCTCCTTTGACAGCTCTATCTTAGTTTCCTTTGCGATAAGAGAGAACAACACAAAATACGTTTTGTGTCTATTTCTGGTTTTAAGCTGACGCATTCATGGAACATAGACTCCTGATATCGTTTTGCCCTTTTTTAAATACAAAGTCTTATAGTCTTAAAAAATCAGGAAGCATAAACCTTATAAAGAAGATAATTTCTTGCTCTTCTAGGAAGGATGTGATAGATTCCGCTCAAAAAGCGGTCTTTTGCCCCTATGGATCTGGTATAAGGCATTCTTTTCTTCAAAGTGACCTGGAATGCTTTTCTTGCGATACAGATCGGTTCGATTCCGCCTTGTTCGTCTTTTTCGACACTCCTAAGGCAATGGTCGAAGGCTTCCCGATATGGGCTATCCTCATCAAGTCTATCCTGTTCCCGGTTCTTGGTGAAGCTGGTCTTGGCATCGCCGGGTTTGATGGAACAGATCTGGATGTTGTACTTGTAGACTTCTGGTCTGAGGGAGTCGAAAAGCATATCCATACCAGCTTTGCTTGCGCTATAGAAGCCTTGGAACGGCAGCGGAATGATTCCTCCGATGGATGAGGTGTTGACGATTTTACCTTCTTTTTGTTTTCTCATATAAGGGATTACGGCTTTTGCCATCAAAAAGGTTCCGAAGAAACTGACATCGACTTGTTTTCTTGCTTTTTCGATTGGAGTTTCCTCGAATGGGCCGAAGATGCCGAATCCGGCATTATTCATCAGTACGTCGATTCTTCCATACCTTTTTATGATGTTTTCGACGACTCTTCTGCAGTCTTCCTCCTTGGATACATCTCCATACTGATGGTAGACACCCTCCATCTGGAACTGCTGATTCGAAAATCCGCAGACGATGTCCTTGTTCTTGAGAAACAGCTTTGCCATCTCAAGTCCGAATCCGGACGATTCTCCGGTAATCAGAACGACTCTTCCTGTTTTTTCCATGTTTTAATTCCTCACCCAACATTATATTCCGAATGGAGGTAAACAACGTGGTTTGTTTTCCGGTCATATCAAAAACAGCCATTGTTTACGAACCAAAAAAACGTCTCCAACAGAAGGAAACGTTTTTTTGAATTCGATTTATAGGTCTGCGCCGTAATCGGAGACGATGATCTGACCGGTAAGGGCTCTGGATTCATCGCTGGCAAGGAAGAGGATGACATCGCTGACATCTTTCGGTTGGCAGGGTCTGCAGCCACGGATATCGGCATGCTTGGACATCTGACCCATCATGTTCATATTGATCTTGGTCATATCCATGGACGTGGTCATCGGAGTGATGATGCTTCCCGGGCAGACGGCATTGCAGCGGATGGCACCTCCGGCATAACGCATGGCAATGTGCTTGGTAAGTCCGATAAGAGCTCCCTTGGATGCTACATAGACAGCACCTCCACAGCCATAGACGCCGGCGACGGATGCTACATTGACGATGCTTCCTTTTTCCATCAGCTTTAATGCTTCGCGGGTAACCTGCATGGTTCCTTTCTGGTTGATGGCGATGACTTTGTCGAAATCGGAGTCCAGATAGTTGTCGATGGAATTGAGGTTCTGGTCCAGAACACCGGCATTGTTGACAAGGATGTCGAGTTTTCCGAATCTGTTCTTGATTTCCTCGAACATATGGACGACATCTTCTTCTTTGGAGATGTCACAGACGACAGAGAGGACTTCTCCGCCCATCTTTACGAGTTCTTCTTCGGCTTTCTTCAAAGCTTCGATTCTTCTTGCACAGATGACGACTTTGGCTCCTTCTTTTACAAATTCTCTTGCGGTTTCTTCTCCGACTCCGGAGTTCGATCCCGTGATGAGAGCAACTTTTCCTTCCAATCTCATTGTTTTTTCCTCCATTCCTTCAATATAGCAGTCAAGCGCTTACAATGCAATTGAAATATCGTTTTCCATCTTCACGTCAGCGCCTGTCACATACAGAGAAGATGAAGAGAATTTCAATTTTATGTTTTCCTTACTTTGGATTTTGCAACGCCATTTGATTTATAAATGTTATAAAAGTGTTATATTAAAGAAGTGAAGGAAATGAATCTATGATTATTTATGAAGACAGCGTATCCAACTTCATCCAACAGTGCCTGATATCCAGGAACATTTCAGAAGTCGTAACCGAAAGCATGCATCTGCACAACATGAATGCGTTCGATCAATCCCAGATCAATGCCTGGAAGGCTTCGCTTCCGGAAGTGGCCAAAGTCCTTTCTACTTCCGATATAGACCGGGAATGCGATGTCGGAATCGAATACAAGCCGTCGGTCAGCAGAGACAGAGTGGACTTTCTGATCTGTGGAGAGGATGAACACGGAGCAAGGAATGTCGTCGTCCTCGAGCTGAAGCAGTGGTCCGATGTCAGCGACAGCAACAAGCCTTATTTTGTCTTTACGAACGGGGGAGGTGGTCTGAAAGACTATTGGCATCCATCCTATCAGGCCGAAAACTATATCAGCATCATCAGAAACTTCAACGAATACATCCAGAAGGAGAAGATCGGACTTCATGCCTGTTCTTATCTTCACAACATGCCAGAGAGGATAAAAGGCACTTTGAACGATGAGGCGAAGTTTCCTTTGGTCCGGATCAGTCCCGCTTTTCTTTCGGAAGACCAGGACGAGCTGAAGGAGTTCATCGAGAAATATGTAAAAAAGCCATATCGGAGCAAGCGAGGTTCCTCTCTCCTTTATGAAATCGACAACAGCAGGCTCGTTCCATCAAATCAGCTTGCCGATACTTTGGATTCTTCCTTGAAAGGGAACGGATTCTTCTCTTATGACGAGCACCAGGCAATTGCGGTTTCGACCATCGTTTCCGAAGTCAGGGAGGCAAAGTTCTACAACGAAAAGAAGACGATCCTGATCAAAGGCGGACCAGGAAGCGGAAAATCCGTCGTAGCACTTAACGCCATGGGTGAGCTGATCAAGGGAACCAAGAAGAATTCCAAAGACAAAATCACTACCGTCTATGTAACCGCCAATGCCGCACCGAAGAACATGTATAAAGCCCAGCTTATCGGAAAGGACTATTCAAAATGTTTCCTGTCCGAGCTTTTCAAAAGTCCGTCCTCTTTCCAGAAGTGCAAGGAGAACGATTTCGATTGTGTTCTTGTCGATGAGGCACACCGGGTCTTCCATTATGCAGCAGGAAGTTATGGCATATCCAAAAAGCTTCCGGATGGAATCGAATCCCTGATCAGAGCAAGCTATGTTACCGTCTTTTTCGTAGATGACAACCAGTTTGTAACCAGATACGACTATGGAACAATCGATCATATCAAGGCAGCCGCAAGAAAGTATCATTCCCGGGTGATCGAAGGAAAGGACCTCGAACTCACTTCGGAATTCCGGTGTCTGGGCGGTGAAGACTATGTGAGTTTCATCCGAGGATTCTTGGGTTATGGGAACGGAAACAAAAGCTACTTTGTAAAGAACAACCGATACGATTTCCGTATTTTCGATTGCGCCAAGGATATGATGGACGAGATCAAGAAAAGGGATATCGAAGAACGGAAAGGGGAACAGAGATCCGGACGATGCAGAATCGTAAGCGGCTATACGTTCGATTGGGTGACCAAAGGGAAAAGAAGAGAGGAAGAGGGCTATGACATCGCTTTGGATTTAGATAACGAAAAGCCGTTTTATGCCAAATGGAATCTATTCAATTCTTCTTTGCCGGCAGATTATAGCTGGCTCAACGACCCCGATTCTATTGAGGAGGTTGGATGTATTCACTCAGCGCAGGGTCTGGATATGCCTTATTGCGGGGTAATCATCGGAATGGACATGACTTATGACGATAAGACACATTCTCTGGTCTTCAACAACGAAGTCCACCCATCCATGGATAAATCCATTTCAAACAAGAGAGAGGACAAAGATATTTCTGCAGATTTGATCCGAAACACTTATCATGTTCTTCTGACACGCGGAATCAAGGGAACCTATGTCTACTGTCAAGATAGAAAGCTTAGAGAATATCTGAAAGGTATGATTCAAGCAGACCAGTAGAGTTTTTTTCGAATCCTTATGAAAAAGCATTGAATTCCTGTTTCCAGGTGGATTCAATGCTTGTTTTTATTTTCTTTTCTTGAGATGGAAGGATTTCTTTTCGAGCCTTGCCAATCTATTGGCAAAGAGGATGTTCAGGATCAGGAAGACAAGGATGAAGACGACCATGATGAGGGAAGAAAGTTCTGGTCCGATCTTGGCTGCACCGAAGAAATCGATCTTATATCCGAAGCTTTCTTCCACGGTATTCATAATAGAATCCATGGTTTGGCCTTTTGGAATGAGATTCGGATTGTTCGTCAGATATTCCGACAGACGATCGAAAGGAGTGTGGAGGAAGGCAAATCTAGTCAAGGCACATGGATAGGTCAGAGGGAAGACCGCACAGAAGTACTGGATTCCGCTCGGAAGCATGGACATAGGCATATAGGCACCCATGAGGAATCCGGCTCCGGCAGAGAACACGGCAATGATGCTCGCCAAGACTCCTTCGGTATTGATGAAGAGGCAGATGAAGGTCGTAATCAAAGTGGAAAGCAAAGCCGAGAAGAATATGGTAATCAGAATGAGGAGGATATCCGCGAAAGTCAGAATGAATTCTCCATAGGCTGCAATGGTGATAAGGCAGATGGCGAAAACAATCAGGGAGAGAATGCTCGTTACGATGAAGTTATAAAGGAAATAGGAAGTGATCAGGACATTCTTGTTGATCGGAGAGGAGACAAAGTCCCTGTTGATTCCTTTTTCCTTGTCTTCCACAATCAGGGAGTTTGTCTGCAAGGAGACGGTGATTATGGATATGGCAAGAAGTCCTGACATCATCCAGCCATCGATGATGGATTTGACTTGATGAAGAAGCTCCTTGTCCAGAAGGTCCGTGCTGACTTTGTAAAGTTCGCTCAGCGTTTTTTCTGCCATGGTGATTTCCAGATCTCTTAAGAAGAGAATGTAGATGACCAGGATGACAACCGGAACCATCAGGGTATACATCATACGGATATGATTGGCAAAAATCATCTTGAGATGGCGTTTGGTGAGAGTCATGAGGATATGGAGGTTTCTTTGCAGGAACACCGGCTTTGCCTCTTTTTGGATTGGGGTTTCTTTATTTGGCATTGTCTGTATCCTCCTTGCCGCCTGTCACATTCAGGAAGACATCATCCATGGTACCTTTCCGGATTTCGACATCCGGCATATCCTGATCGTATTTCTCAAGAAGGCGTTTCGCTTCTTTGGTGTCTTCGACTTCGATGCTATAGATGCTCTTCTCGGAGTCATATTCGAATGGATTGCCTTCTAAGCTGATTTTCTTTTCGAAGTCTTCGTTTCGGTTCCGATAGACGATGAGATAGTCATGACTGTATTTGTTCTTGAGTTCGTTCGGTGTTCCGCGGGCGATGATTCTTCCGTGATTCATGATTACGACATCGGTCGCCAGCTCGGATTCTTCCAGGTAATGGGTGGTAAGGAAGACGGTCATTCCAGTCTCTTTTCGGATTTTGTCGATAAGGCCCCAGACGATTTTTCTTGTCTTGGGATCAAGGCCCGTCGTCGGTTCATCGAGAATCAGAAACTTCGGAGCATGGACGATGGCTCTTGCGATATCCACTCTTCTTTTCTGTCCGCCGGAAAGTGTATTCACCTTCTGATTGAGAATAGGTTCAAGTTCGAGCAGCTTTACGATGTCATCGATTTTCTTCTTTGCCTCTTTATCCGACAGGGAATAAAAGGAGGTTCGTATCTTCAGATTATCGAGAACAGTCAGCATCCCATCCAAGACGGAATTCTGGAAAACGACGCCGATGATGTTCTTGATGATATTCCTGTCTTTGTCCAAATCATGTCCGTCGACGTAGATTTTGCCTTCGGTCTTCTCCAAAATGGAGCAGATGATATTGATGGTCGTACTTTTTCCTGCACCGTTTATTCCCAAGAATGCAAACAGGGATCCTTTCTCGACCTGAAAGGAGATATGATCGACAGCTAGTTTGCCATTCGCATATACTTTGACGAGGTCTTCGACCTCGAGTGCATATGGATTGTATTCTTTATTTTCTTCCATAGCTATTTCTTTGTTGGGACGTTGCGTTTTACTTTCGTCCAACCTTTCTTTTTCTTCTTCGGAGCCATCATGGAGAATCCGTATACAAGGAGATAGAGTGGGAAAAGGAAAATCATAGGAACGAATTCCCATTTGCTTTTTGCTCCGAATTTATCATATTCCTTGAGAGCAAAAACAAGGACCTGGACAATACCGAAGATGAAATATAGGAGAGCTATCACACCGACAAAGGTCCAAATAGTCATCCATAGTATATTCGAAAAATATTCCTGCGTGAACATGCTGAGCGGGATTTTGCCGTTCATGGCAAATCCGGCAAAGAGGAAGAAGTAGACATAATAGGCAAAAAGCCAGATAAACATGGGACCACCTAGGAAAATCCAGATATAGGTGAAGAAGGTTTCCAAGAGAGAGAAATTCCCTGTCTTGAAGAAAAGAGGAATCATCTTGCTCGTTTTCTCCTTGAAGAGCATCTTGTTCCCTTTGGCGATTCTGGCGTTCCTGCCTGCAGTTACTTCGCCGCTGGATGGCATGTCCTCGTAAACAACGGCCTCTTCGATCATATGAGCTTTTCTGCCTTCCAGGATTCTGTTGAAGCAGAACTCGGTATCATCGCTGATGGAGGTGCAGTCATATCCGCCGGTTTCAAGAAGGAGCTTTCTAGACATCATGGCTCCGGCACCATTGACATGGGCACTAAGACCTAGGACTTCTTTTCCTCTGCCTCCGAATCTTGAATCGAAGGCATAGAAATAGGCACAGGCCTTGGTAAAGAAGTTCTGCGTTCCGTTCAAGCCACCTTCATATGGTCTTCCGAAATCGACACCGGCCTGATAAGCATCATTCATCAAAGAGGAGAAAGTGTGATTGATATGATTGTCGGCATCAAGGTGGATGATGATTTCCGCCGTCGGGTCGTTTTTGAGAATATAGTCGACTCCATACTTCAAAGGATAAGCAGCGCGATGGTGTTCGGGATTGGGATCATCCAGGACCAATACTTTGGCACCTGCTTTTCTCGCCAGTTCTGCCGTATTGTCTTTACAATTGTTTGCGACAACATAGACATCGAACAGTTCTCTTGGATATTCCTGCGTTTTGATCAAATCTTCCACAGTCGTAAAGATGACGTCTTCCTCGTTGCATGCCGGTATCAAATAGGCGATTCTGGCTTTTTTATCTGATTTTGGATATTTTACTTTCTTATGTACCAGAGAGGCTATGATTTCGACAACCTGCAAAAGAAGAAGCAAACCAAAAAAGATGACAACAACGTAATTGAGGATACTAAGTATCCGATAAATAATTTCATACCACATGATTATCATTTTAAACGTTAATAGGTATTTTTTAAAGCTTAATTTCAGAGAATGAATAATTCATTCTCAAAACAGTTTTGCTAGGGTTCATAATAAAAAATGCAAACAGATATCATTTCCGAAGCCTTGGCAAATCGGGAGTCGCCAAAAATTCGTATACCACAAAAACCGTAATACTTACAGAAAGGTTATAGAACGCTTCTAGAATCAACACTTGATTGGGATAACTACTATGCGGATTTATAGGTAGATACTATACCGCCATGAATATCTCCGAGTACATCAAACCGAGCTTCGATTTCTTCAGGGAAAAGTACGCCTCCAATCCGTCCCGTCGCATGATATCATGTCGTTATTCCTTAGGAAGACAGACTGGTCCGTCATGTCCGACAATTTTATAGATTTGCTTGATGCCAACTTCAGCTAACAGCTGAAAATTTCGTTGGATATAAGATGACATCTGTGGATGGCAAGGCCATAAAAGGAATCATGGACCGGTTGAGCAAGGAGTAGCCTCAGTATTTCATGAATGCGCAGAAAGCTGGCGACATCGTTTCCGTCAAAAGCCGGGAAGCATGGAAAAAATGAGATTTCTAATGTATACACTTTGTCAAGGACACGTTAATAAAAGGGGTGTACACATTATTTGGAACCATGGATGTTTTATTCGGTTATGTCCATATTCATTCGATTGTCATACAAAATTGACAGTCGATAAAAATCATGCTATACTGAAAAAAATTAAAGCCATCAAAAGAAATAAAGGAGGTTAATCTGTGTCTTTTGAAATTCTTTTATTATCGTGTACCATTCTACTTTCCGAAAGTTCCGCAAAGGTGACTAGGTGTAACGCCAAAAATGACAAAGCCTCTGATGCTACCTTGGTTTATCGGACCAGCAAGACCATTCCAGATAATACCAGTGGTCTAAACAAAATCGCGGACCACTATCGTTTGGAGATTTATAGTGAAGAAAACAATATATCTACCATTCCTTTATCCATTGTCGGCCGTGCAATCAGGATCTATTCTCCTTCAACCATTCAATGGAATGAGAGCAATCAAGAAACAGTATCCTACTCCGGTGCCGTTTCTGTTACTTCGGTTTTACAAAATGCCGTTCAGGCTGAATTCGATCTAAGCGGGTTTGCAAAACTAACGGCAGGCATAACAGAATCAGTATCGCCGTCACTGTCTTTCGGCTTATCCTATTCAAGAAGCTTCTCTGAAAGCATGACATATAGCAAATACATCGATGGGGAAACGAATCCGTTCGGAATCTATGTTTTCTGTTATTGTACTCTCTCATCTTCGCAATATTATTTCTATTATACCCATACTAAATATAACAATTACGATAAGCAGGAAATGTATCAGACAAAGCTCGTCTATGAAGATGTCGATGCCCATGTATTCCTGTCCAACACAGATGCATTCCTGTTGTCTGATTTCCATTTTGATACCGAATCCGATTATTTGGCTTTCCTAAGAAAATATCATCTATAGAAAGGAATCGACTATGAGCAAGAAAATATATGGAATGTTGCTTTTCGCTCTCTTATGTTCCTGTCAGAAACCTGTCGAATCCCTATCACCGACCGATTCATCTCCGATATCACAAGAAGAAATGACCTCCATCAAATTGGAATCTACGGAATTGGAGCGTTCGGATGGCTCTATTCTTTGGTACCAGGAGGATGAACTGAACAAAATCGATTTTGAAACGACAATCACATATTCGACGCCGAGCAATATCTCGATGTCGGATAAATTCTCAAGTGTCCTTCAGAAGAGAGGATTCGATACCAGTGTTTTCATCAAGAACATGGACGCAGTGCTCGAAAATCAGAATCATGAATTCATCTACGGGCTTAAGTATATCTTGCCAGATGCCATGTCGGCTAAAATCACCCTCCAGATAGACGGAAAGGAAAACAGATTCGGATATTATTGTCTTGGTCTTATTGGATGTCCTAGCGTCAAGTATCGAATAAATTATCAAGAAGGAGACAAATCCGACTTCTTCGATATCTGGTTGCCCGGAAGCGATTGCAATCCCGTTTTTACCATCAATCATTTCGATGACTTGACTGGATTCAAGAGCCAAAAAGAAAAATACAGCCTTCTATGATCTTACGATTGCATCAAAGCATTCATCATTTCAAGACAAATAGTCTGCTCTTCTTTTGAGGATACGGCGATTGTGCCGATTAAAGTCCAATGGAAACTCACGGCATTTTGTAACGTCTCTATCGAGCAGTGGCAAAACTGATTCCGGTTTTGATTTCCGACATTCAAAAAGGCTCCCGTTTTCACCTAGGGAGCCTTTTGAAATGTCATTTATCTGCGATCTTTCTTCTAAGCAGATACTGAATCAAGATGACGATAAGAGATAAAACAGCAATAGACACAGCCACAATAGTGGCAATGACTTTGTGATCAGATAGACTCATCAAGAACATAAGATTCCCTCCTTGATATGATAGACTCTATGACAGATGGAAAGGGATGTCATGCGATGGGAAATCAGGATGATGGCTTTGTCCTTCCCTTCTTTTTTCAGTTGGTTGAGTATCAAAGCTTCGTTGTAGGCATCGACGTTGCTGGTTGCCTCATCCAGCAGAATAAGAGGTGTGTCTTTCAAAAACACTCGTGCCAAGCCTAAGCGCTGCCTTTCTCCGGACGATAGGTTATCGGACAAATCATTTATTTCTGTTTCCAGTTTCTTGTCCAATGACATGACTTTGTCATAGATTCCGGCTTTCTTCAAAGCTTGATAGAGTTCCTCATCTGTTGCATTCTCTTTTGCAATCCTAAGATTGTAGGCAATTGTATTCTTGAAAAGGTAAGTATTTTGAGAAAACAGAGTCACATTATCACTTATAGCTTTTCTGGAATAGTTCTTAACTTCTCTTCCGTTGTATTTTACGGATCCGGAATCCGGGTTTTCGAAATGAAGAAGCAGTTTCAGCAATGTGGATTTTCCGCATCCGCTTTTTCCTTCGATTCCGATGATTTCGCCTTTTTTCACCGTAAAGGAGATATCCTTGATCACCGGCTTCTTCTTATCATAGGAGAAAGAAAGATGACTGACATCAAGGTTTGCGAACGCAAAGTCTTCTGTTCCGTCCTTAACCTTGATTTCTTCTTCCATGATTCCAAGAATCCTCCTTGCCGAAGCAAAGGACATCGTCAGATTCGAGGGAAGATTCGCTAGGTTCACGACAGGGCCAAAGGAGGTCGCCAACATGAAGTAGGCAAGGATCATTTTGGTAGGTAGAATCGTTCCCTGACGTGAGAGGAGATAGGAAACGAAGATGACGATGATGTCGGATAGAATGATAAGCAGGTTGACAATAGAGGAAAAGACCAAGGATCTGTCATTCAGTTTTCCGTTGATCCGGTTGATGTCTTCGGTATCCGTCGATAGTATTTTTCCTTCTTCTTTTTCTTTCTGGAAGAAGAGGATTTCCTTGATTCCGTAGCAGGAGTTGAGATAATCGTTTTCGTTCTCGCTCAGTTTCTTTCGATATTCCATTCCGAGTTTTCGGTTGGAAAGATAGAACAAGACAGAAGTAAGGCCTCCGATCAGAAGATAAAAGGCAAGGGCTATCAGGGAGAAGGAATAGGAGACAAGAATTCCGAAGAGGACAAGAACGACAAGCTCCGTAGCTATGGCAATGAAGAACGGCGTGATGGTATGAGCATAGAACACTTCAAGACTTTCCGTATCGGACTGAAGGATGGAGAGAAGTTCGCCTCTGTTTCTTTCGTCAAGCACTTTGCTTCCCTGTTTCCTGAGGGCAGAGAAGACATTGTTTCTAACCATGCCTAATAGAGTGAAAGCCATATAGTGATTCAGGTATTGTTCGATGTACCGCAGGAATCCTCTCAGGAATCCGGATATCAGAGTACAGGCAATAATCCATCCGAAGGGCATCGAAATGTCGCTTCCCAGGATTTTCATGATACCAAGGGCGGCAAAGAACGTGATTGCCATGCTGGACAAAAAGCCAAGCGTTCCGACAACCACGGCAAGGACAAGAAGATAGCGTTTGCCTTTGACTATCTTCAGCATTCCCTTAAGAAGGGAGAAGAACGAATGTTTCTTCATAATATTTCCTCCCATCTTCTTTCGTTTTCCATGTTCTGCATGAAGGGGCTGCACGTCTTCAGCAGTTCGTCTACTGTTCCGGAAAGAAGTTTTCCCTGTTCTTTGTCGAAATAATAAACATAATCAGCTTTTAGGGCATTATGGAGTCTGTGGGAAATGAAAAGGACGATGCAGTTCTTGCTAAGTTCATGGATTTTGTCGAGGATGATTTCTTCGCTTTCCTTGTCGATATTGCTCGTCGTCTCATCGAAAACGTAGAAATCCCTCTTTGTAGAAAGATAATAGCTGAGAACCAGTCTCTGCTTTTCCCCGCCGGATAGATCGTTTGCGCCTTCCTGTGGAACATAATCAAGCCCTCCGGCATCCATGACTCTGTCTTTCAGCGATACTTCCTCAAGAAGAGCTAGCATGGTCTTTTCATCCAATTCCGGATGATAGAACCTGAATCCGTCCCGGATGGAGAGATGAAGAAGAAAGGTGTCATTTGAAAGATAGCAGACATGTTTACGGTAATCGGCAATATCCAGAGACGACAGTTCTTTCGCATCGATTCGGATTTTTCCTTCGTATCCCTCAAGCTGCCTTGTCAGGATTTTGCTCAGTGTGCTTTTCCCGCATCCGGAGTCTCCGATCAAGGACGTGAATCCTTTTTTCAGCACCATGTTTATATTCTGAAGGATATTCTCTTTAGCATCCGGATAATGGTAAGAGACGTTTTCCAGCTGTATTTCGGATATCGTATCCATCTTTTCCGTTCCGTTTTCCATGCATTCTTCTTTGAGCATGGTTATGACTTTCTTTCCGGCCGTTGCACCATTCATGGCAACATGGAATGCCGATCCTAAAGCGCGCATAGGAAGGAAGAATTCCGCACCGATAAGAACCATGAACATGGCAATCTGGAACGTCACTTCCTGATTTCTGAGGCCAAGCAATGTCAACACGATGCCAACGCTTGCTCCGCCATAGGCTACAAGATCCATAATGGTTGTGGAAAACAGCTGCATCACAAGAACCTTCATGGTGATTCTGCGGAATTCTTCCGAATTCTTCTTCATCTCTTCTTCCATCTTCTTGTCATAATGGAAAATCAGAAGTTCCTTCATTCCGGATACCGAATCAAGATAAGCTCCGCCAAGCGATAAGTATCTATTCCAATATACGGCAAAAATCTTCTTCGCCCATTTCGATACAAGAATAATGGACATCGGAATCAGAGGCACACAGAGAAGATAGACAAGGCTTACCTTGTAAGAAAAGAAACAGAACAGGACGAAGAGAGAAATCGGTGCAATCATGCTATAAAAGAAAGAAGGAAGATAAGAAGAATAGTATAGTCTCAGCTGTTCGATTCCTTCGGAACTCAGCTGAGCGATTTCCTGGACTTTCAGTCTGCTTCTTCCGTTTAGGGAAACGTATTTCATGTAAATATCGTTCCTAATCTTCATCGAAACATAATCCGCTAGATAATTGGACATTTTTCCTTTGAGAATATAGAAGAGGATGAAGGGTACAGTCAAAGCAAGACTGGTCAAAAGGAAATAGGTTCCGATATCGTAGTTGGCTGCCAAATAGCTTTCTATGCTTTTTGTCAGACAGAAGGTGGATGACACGGAAGAAACGAGGTCCAAAAAGGAACAAAGCACGATGAAAACGAGGATATGCCTTTTACCTTTGATGTAATTCAGAAGATCCTTATCAATCATTTCCTTCTTTCTCCTTCCTATCGTTTTCTTTGATTTGCAGGTATTCTTTTCTTCCAATCGGGGTGATACGGAAGACAAAATACAGATATTTGATGGCAATCAGTACGACAAACACCACGCTCATCACCGGTTTGTCTATAAGCCATAGAGAGACTAGAAGCATGGCCGTCACACTCACCAGAAGTATCATTTCGCCATAGACGGTCATGACCCTGTGATTCACGAAATTTCCCATGTGGTTTAGATAAAGCTTGGAATTCAGAAACCAGTTCGCAAATCTTTCGTTTCCCCGGACAAAACAGAAGGCTGTCAACAGGTAGAAGGGAACGGTAGGAATGATGGGCAGGAATATTCCGATGGTACCTAAGGCAAGGGAAATGATTCCTATCACAAGGAAAATAATCCTCAGGATTCTGCTTCTGGATAATTTGGATTCGTTTTCTGGTTTCATTTTTTGTCCTCTGGAGTAGCACACTGCAATTAGTTCTGACTAATTAACTACAACTAACATGATATCATTTTCTGTTGTCAGATGAAAAGAAAAACAATCCATTCTTTCCTCCGTGTTCAGATGGATCGTATTTTCATCTAAGACAACGAATAGGTCTTCGTCGTTTTTTAGTAAGAAATGGGTTCATCTTTTCCCATCGGGTGATCAGACGAAGATTTCCGTATTTCTCTGGTCTTGCCATCAAAAAACACCATCTGCTTCGGATGATGTTTTTTCGATGCGGCTTATTCTTTGTCCTTGGCGGTGACACCGGAAAGAAGAATGAAATCCGTCATCGGTCCACCGGTAGGAATGTATCCGGAGAGTCTTGCTCCGCTATCCTCATCTAGGGCAAAGTCGAGATTGAAGGTGTAGAATCCGACGTCTGCATACTCTTCATCGAAACGGAATTCAATCTGGGCAGACTTGACGGCATAGTTGCCGATGATTTCCACGCTCGACTCCTCGATTGCTTCGCCAAGAGCCTGAATAACCATCTTTCCGCGATAGAATTCAAAGATGCCGTCTTCCATGAGTTTAGGCTGTACTTTTATGTCGCAGCCCATCGCTTCGACTCTTTTGCTTGCGCCATATACGCCCATATAATCGTATACGCATACAACATCGATTGTGTAAGTTTCCTCTTTGAACTTCAGAAGGATCGTCGTGCTTCCTTCGTCTTTCAGGGCTTTTATGGTTCCGTTGGAATCAATGGAAATCAAAGAGGGATCCTCGGCTTTGTAGCTGACTAGGTTTTCTGCGGTAGTCGTATAGCAGTTTCGGATGTCATAGCTGTCTCCGATTCCTTTCAGAAGAATGGCATCGATATCCAAGGTAAATGATTCCTGAGTCGATTCTTTTTTGTCTGTTGAATCCGTATTTTTGCTGTTCGGTTCCACTTCCGAAGCGGATGGTTTCGATTCGGCCGTGGATGTCGGTTTATTGGTTTCTTTTCCGCAGGCAGATAATGTCAAAGCCATGAGGATTGTCATAAGTGCTTTTTCTGTTCTTTTCATTTCGTCTGTTCCTTTCTCACCAAATAGGAGCGTATGGTGTTGTAATTGTTCTTCTGCTGTCCGTCTTTTCCCATCAGAATCATAGCCGGTATGATGATGGTATAGCCCTGTTTTTCTTTCAGGTTCTCCTTGAAATGGATTTTGAGTGTATTCTTTTCCACTGTGGTTTCGTATTCGGATTTTGCGATTTCCTTGTTCTGGGAAGCAATTCGGATTTTGTCCAAAGCCCCGCCGGTATAGGAGTCTTGGAATAATCTTCTTCTGTTCTGTCGGTCGTATCATAGGAGTAATAATCGTTAAGTCCCATCAGATGTCCTGTCTCGTGGATGAGGGAATTGAGATTATAGGAAACAGGCGGCGCACTTGGATAGAGCGTACTTCCGGAAGCAAAGATGTATCCTTTTATCTTCTTGGAAAAATCATCCGGGGAATCTTCCCATGTGGAGCGATAGGCAGCATTGTAGATTTCATTTCCAGAAACGATGCTTCTTTCTTCAAGCACGGATTATCAGGCAAAGGAAGAATCCAATGGCTTCATGCCAGACCCAATCCACAAGGCAAAGGGGTGTTATTTCTGTTCCAAGTGTCCCTATTGCAAGGACTTATGCAGAAGTAAGATGCCACCTCTTGCCGATAGCGGTGAGAATAGAAAAGTTCGTTGTTTCTTCTACAAGGAGATTAAAAAACATGAGTGACGAGATCCTATTGTCCTTAGAGGATGTCTCGATGGATTTCGAGATAAAATCCGATCATCTGTTTGCAAGAAAAAGTCATCTCAGTGCCGTCAATCATGTTTCCTTGTCAATAAGGAAGAACGAAACACTCGGTCTTGTCGGTGAAAGCGGATGCGGAAAATCAACACTCGCCGATATTACACTTGGCCTAGTCCGTCCTTCTTCTGGGAAAGTAATCTTCGAAGGCGAGGCCTTTACTTCCTATAAAGGAAAAAGACTTTTCGAAATACGTAAAAAGATGAACAAGGTCTTCCAGGATCCGGGAACCAGTCTCAATCCAAGAATGACCGTCTATGAAATCTTGAAGGAACCCCTCCTTTTCGGAAGAAAGGATCTGAACGAAGAAGGACGAAAGGAAATCATTCTCAATGCGCTGTCCGAAGTAGGTCTGAACCGGGATGATATGGATCGATACCCAGGAGAATTCTCTGGCGGTCAACAGCAGAGAATCGCTATACTCCGTTCCCTCATGTTAAATCCGGACTATTTGGTACTGGATGAACCTACTTCTTCTCTGGATGCTTCCATCCATGGCCAGATTATGCAGCTTCTTCAGGATTTCAAAAGGAAGAAGAATGTCTCCTATCTTTTTATTTCGCACAACCTAAATGCTATAAAGGCTATTTCCGATTCTGTCGCTGTAATGTACTTGGGAAGAATTGTCGAATACGGAAAGAAAGAGGATATATTCGCAAATCCCCTTCATCCCTACACGAAGGCACTTCTTTCTTCTTCCTTGGATTTGACAGGAAAAGAAAAGCCGATTGTCCTTTCCGGAGAAGTACCTTCGCCGATTGATCCTGAAAATCACTGCCGATTCTATTCTCGTTGTCCGTTTCGAAATGACGATTGTCTAAAAGACATACGGAAACTAGCAGAAATATATCCTGGACATTTTGCGGAGTGTTCCAGAATCAAATGAACCATTAGAAATCAAAAAAACGAATGGATTCTTTTCTCTTAGCATCCTTGTAGAGGATTAATACTATTGAATAACTGGCAAAATTTTATGAGCACAGTTTCCGTTTTCACATAAGCAAAAAAGCTCCCATAGAAGCATTTCAGCGATAGATTGTTTAATAGCTAAACATTCAGAAACAACATAATCCGCTTTCTTGATTTACAAGCAAGGTCGAATTATAGACAACGGATTAAACAAGGCAATGTATCGATTCACTGATTGCAATCCAAGTTCACCATTTCGTTTAGAGGAATCGACTTGGGAATGACAGCCCATTGTCGCTTATTATCAAACACAATCCAATATCCGTTCTTCTCTTTTAACTTCGTGGGTTTCATCGTTTTCCCGAAACTGACTGCACCAGGACAAGAAGCCAGAGTTTCTCTTTTGCAGCTCAATGTCAATGTACCATCTTCATTGAAAACCAAATGGCATTGTTTGAAAATCTGAACACCGCCATTGGTGAAGGCAAAAAACCAAACCAATCCATTGGCTATAGATAAGAAAGGAATCGGAATAATATAGTACCAATTGATCCCTTGTCTGGAGGTCAATCCCAAAAGAATGCCATCTGCAGTCAGCAAAGACAAGATAAAAAGCATAGATAATAAATAGTATCTTCTTTCGTATCTGAGAATTTTACCAAAATCCTTTCTCGGTAAATAAAACTCAAATTCCTTGATTTCCATTTGTGCCTCCAAATAATAGCGATGTTCGAATTAAGTATGGAAGCCTCTAATGGTTCCATCGATTCCAAGTATGCTATTTAAAATGAAATATAATCATCATTATAATATAGCAATCGATGAATTAGGTACAAGGAATCACTTCGGGCAAACAAAGAACAAAACCGATGAATAAATCATCGGTTGGCTAGCCTTTTCTATCATATCCTATATTCATGAAAGGGCATCATTATCCGCATTCTGACTTCTCGAAGGGGACTTATTTCAGGAACAAGCTGTTCCGTCGCAGGCTTTACAATGCCCGTCTTGCCGGATACGACATCTACGTCAATGCGGTCAGGAAACTATGCAACTGTCTCCAGGCCAGAAGGGAACGCGGCCAAATCCGCATCATTGACGTCATCCAGGAGGGATGGGACGACTTCAAGAGAGACAATGCGTCAAGGCTTACCAGACCGGG
>DHKM01000055.1:0-17736 GCA_002404835.1 Caryophanales bacterium UBA4694
TTGCTCTACCAACTGAGCTAAGTAGGCAGCGGATAATATGATATCAGTTCAATACCTCGATTGCAATATTTTTTTAAATTTTTTTAAAATTTTTTAAGCTTTCTTCTTAGCAACCAAATCATGAACATCCTTAATCGTATGGAGAGACATCATTTCATCCTGAGTGATTTCAGGAAGCGAAAATTCCTCTTCGATGTTGATGACAAGTTCAGCAGTATCAAGACTATCAAGTCCCAACTGGGAAAGATCCGTTTCAGGAGTAAGTTTTGAAAAATCAAAATCCTTCTTCTTGATCTGTTTTTTCATAAGTTCATTCAGTTTTGCATAGATTTCATCCATTTGGTAATACCTCTTTTCTATGTGTCGACAGCAATATATTATAATATTTTGATTCAAATTGCTATTGAACCATAGAAAAAGATATAATATTAAAGCGTTTAGAAACAAAAATATATAAAGAATATGTATTTAATAACTCTACTGGATATCGATTTTAACAATCCTATAATCATTGTTCTGCTTATCGTTGTCCTTATACTAATATCGTGCACCATAGTTTCCTTTGTTCTTGCAAAGATGAAAACCCATAAAAAAGCATATTCTCTGGATTTCAACACAAGAGTATATACATACAATTACGAGAAAGGCCTTTTCTATTTTTTCGATCAAAACAATATAGCCTGTCAGAAAATCTACAAATCTGAAGACTTCTTTGCCCAATACATCCCTACCGATGCCAACCGAATGAAAGTTTGGATTCAGGATGTCGTCACAAAGAACGAATATCCTCCTTTCATTCAAGCAGATGTGAAATTGAGCAGAAAAGGAAAAATCTACACAACCATGGTAGAAGTCCTTTCCGTCAACCGCAAGAAAAACGTCATCCACTTCCAATCCCACCTTCTTCCATATATGGGTTCCATCTCAACCAAAGCAAAGAAATCAAAAAGGCCAAAGAACTTACTTAAATACTTGCTTGACGACCAGGAAAAAGCACAAGATTTCCTTGATTCCGGGAAAGTCGTAGAAGTCATTGGCATCTATGACCTTAAGATTTATCGTTCTACCAACCATAAACGTCCAGATGAACAGGCTTACCTGAAACGCACCTTCAATTCCGCCTTGCATTCCATTTCACATTTCTTCTCGAAATCCTGCAAATTCTATCAGGTCAACGAAACAGAGATCGTCATTATCGACAAAGATGCCATATCGAAGGCCATGGTCATGAATATCGGAACATCCATAAATACGCAAGTCCAGCAATACCTCAATTTCAATGTCCCTGATGTAGACTTGTATATTGCCATCGGAATCACATCCGGAGCAGCCTGTGAAAGAAACTTCCAAATCGCCCTAAAGCAGGCCGGTGACATGGCAAATGCAATTTCAAGCAACTATACAAACGAACGAATACTTCTCTACGATCCAAAATTCTTCGACAAATATCATTCCGAGCAGAAAAACATCGAAGATATATCTCTTCTTGTTAAAAACTCAACCTTCCGCGTTTATTTCAAACCGACTTTCAATCTGAAGACAAGGGAACAAAGCTTCTATGTCATCAATGCCATACCTTATGGAACATCAGTCAAAGATTTCTCCGAAGTCCTGAGTTTGGCAACAAAAACAAGTTATGGAGTTCTTCCACTGTTCCGATCCCTGAATGAAAAATGCGAAAAAGTCCTATCCGGAAGAAGAAACACAGGCGTAATGATCCAAATTCCGTTGCCTCTCCTTAAATCATTCACTACGGCTTTAGAAGACCAAAACGAAAAAAACGATTTGGATTGGATATTAGCTATCCAGGAAAGCGAGCTGATCACTCAGCTCAATCATCTCTCCTCATTGAGACAGACTCTGCAAATCGTCTTGGACGCCGGATATAAGATAGCTTTGATTCTCTATCATTCCAATTCATCCCTTCCAAGTTCCCTGCTAAGACACTTCTCTTATTTCGTCATCAACAAAGATTTCTCTGCTTCTCTGACTTCCTCAAAGACTCAAAGCGAACTCAAAATGACCGAGACCAATTACCAATCCTTCCCGGCACTGCTCACCTATCTGGATCTGAAAGATTACAATTCCTTTGAAATGGCGGCCCACTTTGGGGGTAAAATATTACAATGTGAAGAACTTGCACCTACTTCAAGCCGAGCGGATGACATCGATCCCGATAAACTGAAAAGTCTGTTGGAAAAGACCGATTCTCTTATTCCGAACAAAGGAAAGAGCGATTTCTTGAAAATCGAAAAACTATTAAGACAGAAAAATAAATAAACAAGGAGAAAAACAATATGGCAAACTCAAACAAAAAAGTAACAGCAATCGCATCCAAAGAGGAAAATCTCACTCAGTGGTATACCGATGTCTGCCTCAAAGCGGAATTGATGGATTATACTGCCGCAAAAGGTTTCATCATCTATCGACCGGACGGATATGCTCTTTGGGAAGAAATCCAAGCGTATTTGGATAAAAGATACAAAGAAATCGGTGTGCGAAATGTCGCCCTTCCGACCTTGATTCCGATGTCCCTTCTCAACAAGGAAAAAGAGCACATAAACGGTTTTGCTCCGGAATGTTTCGAAGTGACAAGAGCAGGAGGAAAAGAACTTGCCGATCCCTTTGTCGTCCGTCCGACTTCCGAAACACTATTCTGCGACTACTTCAAGAATGTAGTCCACTCCTATAATGATCTCCCCATCATGAACAATCAGTGGTGCTCCGTCCTAAGGGCCGAAAAAACAACCAGGCCTTTCTTAAGAGGTTCCGAATTCCTTTGGCAGGAATGCCATGCCCTCCATCTTACGGAAAACGACTCGAGAAACTTCGCGCTTTCCATGCTTAAAATCTATTACGACCTCGGAAGAGATATGTTGGCATTGCCTTTCGTCATGGGACAAAAACCTTCCAGTGAAAAATTCGCAGGTGCCGTAAGCACATATACGATTGAAGGCCTTATGCCAGATGGACAGGCACTTCAGTGCGGAACCACTCATTATTTAGGAACCGATTTCTGCAAGAACTTCGGCATCCGCTATCAGGACAAGAACAACCAGATTGCCTATCCGCACTATTCTTCCCACGGAGCATCTACGAGACTTCTTGGTGCTATGATCATGTTCCATGGAGACGACAATGGATTGGTTTTGCCTCCAAAAGTTGCTCCAACCCAGGTCGTCATCATCCCGATCCGTTTCGACAAAGATCCAAACATCCTCAAAGTAAGCAAGGAAATCCAGGAAGCACTCAAAAAGGAAGGTGTCAGGGTTTATCTCGATGATTCCAACAAGACTCCTGGATGGAAATTCTCTCAGTATGAAATGAAAGGCATTCCGTTACGTATCGAAATCGGCCCTAAGGACCTTGCAAACGGCCAGGTGACCATTACTAGACGTTTCGACGGATTCAAGAAGACTTTGGGATTGAATGAAATCGAAAAGGCCGTAAAAGTCGAATTGCAGGAAGCGCAAGACGGTCTCTACCAGAAAGCCTACGATTACCTCAAGAGCCACATCATCACCTGCAGAACAAAGGAAGAAATCGAAGACACATTAGTGAACCATAAAGGTTTTGTGAGAATGATGGCAGAAGACACCGCCGAAGAAGAAAGATACATGAAGGAAAAATACAATGCCACTCCACGAGTCCTTCCGTTTGATGAGACTCCATTTGACGACAAGGATCCGATTACCGGAAACAAGGCCGACAAAGTCTTGTATTTCGACAGAGCGTATTGATTTTGACAGGCAAGCTTTTGGCTTGCCTTTTATAGGAATGAAAGGAGAAAAAATGAATACATTCGATGAAAGAATCCAGCAGTTGCAGT
This sequence comes from Caryophanales bacterium UBA4694, assembly GCA_002404835.1. Classification (GTDB taxonomy): domain Bacteria; phylum Bacillota_I; class Bacilli_A; order RFN20; family CAG-288; genus Enterosoma. The sequence continues at coordinate 3,830 of DHKM01000055.1, forward strand.
CCTGGATGAGACGAGACGGATTAAAAGCATACCTTATTCCTGCTACTGATCCCCATCTGAGCGAAGAAGCCTGCAGCCGATATACGTACCCACGCTTTTACTTCTGTTCCTTCAAAGGAAACGACGGAACCTTGCTTGTCACACTGGACGGTTACTACCTTTATACCGATGGCAGATATTGGACAGAAGCGGAAATGGAATTGAAGGACACGAACTGTCAGTTGGTCAAGGCTGGAAAAGCCGGTGTCAAATCCATTCAGGAATTTGTAAAGGAAAACAACCTCTATCCATTAGGTTTGGATGCCTCGCTCTTTTCTTTAAGCGACATCAAGTCGTTCTATATCGATGAAAAACATCAAATCATTTCTCTTTCCTACACAGAGCGGATTCCAAATGTCCCCTCGCTACCCAAAGACAAGATCTGGAAACTGGACCCTACGCTTTTATCAATGACAAGAAAAGAAAGAGTCGCAACTCTATTAGAGAACGTTAGAAAAAACAACGGACAGGAAATCATACTGACCAATCTAGATGACATCAGCTATATCCTTGGATACAGAGGAAATGATATCGAATGCACGCCTGTTTTCTACTCCTATCTTTATGTCGAATCAGATGGTCTTCTCCACCTCTTCATCGACAAAAAGAAACTTCCAAGCAATTTCTTTGAACCGGATATTGTGATTCAACCTTACGATGAAATCTATGATTATCTTTCTACGAGAGAAAAGAAAGTCGTCGTGGATTTCAGGACGGCAAACGCCCGGATCATCAAACACATCAAACACCCTGTCAATGTCCCTTCCATCGCTCTCAGAATGAAATCCGTAAAAGGAAAAGTGGAAATCGAAAACACAAAGAAAGTCCATGAACTGGATGGAATCTGCGTCTTAAGGCTAATGAAATACATCGAAGAGCATAAAGACGATCCTGATATGGACGAATACAAAGCAAGCCAGTATATTGATAACGTAAGACTGGCCAACCGCAAATGCTTCGAGCCGAGTTTTACTACGATTGCTGCTTTGGACAGCAATGCCAGCATGATGCATTATGCCCCGACAAAAGACGTCCACAGTCCATTCAAAAAAGACAGCGAGCTTCTTTTGGTCGACAGCGGCGGCCAATATTTCGGTGGGACGACAGACATTACCAGAACATTCCTTCTCCAAAAGAAGCCGAATCCGGAAATCGTACGCCATTACACTTTGACACTCAAATCCCAGATAGCCTTATCCACTACAATCTTCGAAAAAGGTTGCAGCGGACATTCCATAGACATTACGGCAAGAGAAGTCATGTGGAAGGAAGGGTTAGACTATAAATGCGGAACCGGTCATGGCGTCAGCTATATCGGCCCCGTCCATGAAGGTCCGATTGGATTCAGATATTACAACAGACCCGGCGTCATCGATGATGGAATCTTAGAACCCGGACATATCATCACAATCGAACCCGGCGTCTATCTCGATGGCAAGTACGGTATCCGCTTGGAAAACGAACTTCTGGTAAAAGAGGCCTTTGAAAATGAGCAAGGCATATTCTATAAGTTCGAAACCATCACCTATTGCCCATACGACAGAAAAGGTATCAATGTCGACATGCTGACAGACAGCGAACTGAAGTGGCTTAACGACTATCTCAAGATGGTGGAAGAAAAACTTTCTCCTTACTTGCAAGAAGACAAGCCCTTGCTGAAATATCTGAAGAAACAATGCGAACCATTCAAACGCTGACCTATGAACAAAATCGTATTATTCGAGCCTGAAAAACCCGCAAATACCGGCAACATCATCCGGACCTGTAAGGCATTTGACAGTAAACTGACCATCATCGGTCCCACCTCATTTGAATTGACCGACAAAGCATTCCGTCGTGCGGAAATGGATTACTGTATCGGATTCGAAATCGAACGTTTCGATACCATCGACGAATTCCTAAAAGCATATCCAAGCTATGAAGGTTTTTATGTGACAAGGTATAGTAAAAATGTGTACTCCCGAATGGATTATTCCAATCCAGCAAAAAACAGGTTCTTTATGTTCGGACGAGAATCAACGGGAATTCCCAAAGATGTTTTAAAGAAACATCTTGATCACACAATCCGAATTCCGATGACGGCAGATAGTCGTTCCCTCAATCTGGCAAACTCGGTAAGCATTGTTCTAAGTGAAGCCTTGAGGCAGCAGAATTTCTTTGGACTAGCAACCAAAGAGGAAATAAAAGGGGAAGACTTTTTGGAAAACTATCCCATCGAAGAGAAATGAATTTTTCCCTTTTCCAAAAAAGAGCAATACAGGTCTTGTTTCCTAAGACATTTTCGATTATCATAATCTTGCCTAGAATAACGGCGTTTCCGACACGTTCGATTTTGGGGCTTAAATTGATAAAACGGTGTTGAAAGCCGACCAGCTAGACACGATCTAGTCTGACGTTGGAATCCTAAACTTTATCTGCGGCTACCTCCTTTATGATTGGGGAAAACTAAGCTTAACTAGGTGCACCTGATTCGTCAGGTGCTTTTTTTTGAAGTTCCCGTCATTTATGTGGCATTTTATGATACAATTCTTAATGCACTCGGAGGAACACATGAAAAACGATCAACTCGCATTGAATACGTTACGTGGTTTGTCTTTGGATACGATTACAAAGGCGAAATCGGGCCATCCCGGAATCTGCCTTTCTTCCGCCCCTTTAATCTATACCCTATATACGAGACATCTTGTCGCTTCACCCTCAAATCCAAATTGGATCAACAGAGATAGGTTCATCCTCTCTGCCGGTCATGCATCTGCCCTTCTTTATTCCCTTCTTCACCTCTGTGGCTACCATATCCCGTTGGAACAGCTTCAAGAATTCCGACAGCTTGATTCTCTCACTCCCGGACATCCGGAAGTAGGACATACACCAGGCGTTGACTGCACATCCGGTCCTTTGGGACAAGGACTAGCCCAGGCTGTAGGATTTGCCATTGCCGAAACGCATCTCCAGGCCATGTATCCGGAAGGACAAAGGCTGATCAACCATTACACTTATGTTCTTTGCGGAGATGGATGCCTTGAAGAAGGCATTTCCCAGGAAGCCATCAACCTTGCCGGACTTTTCAAATTGAACAAACTCATTCTCCTTTATGATAGAAACGACTGTACTTTAGATGGACCTTTGTCCAATTCCTCCTCCGAAGATATCCAGCAAAGATTCCTTTCCGCCGGTTGGAACGTCCTTCTTGTCGAAGACGGAAACAACATCGAAGAAATCGATAACGCCATCACCCAGGCAAAATTGGCCAAAGAGAAGCCTACGATCATCATCTGCCACACCATCATCGGCTTTGGATCGCCTCTTGCCGGAACGCATGAATCCCACGGAAAAGCTTTTTCTCCGGAAGAAGTCATCCGGACAAAAGAAAAACTCGGTTGCCCGTTTGTCAGCTTCGACGTAAAACCAGAAGTCTATCAGGTTTTCAGAGATAGTTTCATCAAACGCGGGGAAGAAGCCTATCAGCATTATGAGGAAAATCTTAGGATATACGCTTTGGATTATCCAAAAGAGGACAAAGAATTCCGTGAAAGCCTGAACAATGATATCTCCTGCAAAGTTTTCAAGTCCGGTCCCGCCTATGAACCCGGATACAAAAAAGCGACAAGAGACACATCCCAGGAATATCTGAACCTCATTTCCGAAACCATTCCGAATCTCATGGGTGGTTCTGCGGATGTAGCCGATTCCGTAAAGACACATGTCAGGCTTTTCACCGACTATTCTTCCAAAAACCGCCAAGGTCAGAATATCAATTTCGGTATCCGTGAATTCGAAATGGCATCCATCCAGAACGGTATCCTTCTCCATGGAGGACTGAGAACCTATATCGGATCCTTCTTGGTCTTTGCGGACTATATGAAGCCAGCCATCCGAATGTCAAGCATGGAAAGGCTTCCTGCCATCTATCTCTTCAGCCATGACTCCTTGGCAGTCGGAGAAGATGGTCCGACCCATCAGCCGATCGAACAGCTCACGATGCTTAGGACGACGCCAGGAGTTGTCGTGTTTCGTCCGGCAGATGCCATCGAAACAGGTGCCGCCTATCGTTCTGCATTATGTTCGACCGACCATCCGACCTGCATCATCCTGTCCCGCCAGGCTTTGAAGAACAATCCAGAATCCAGCTTCGAAGGAACACTCAAGGGCGGATACATCGTATCCAAAGAAGAAAAATATGCGGATCTGACCGTCATTGCAACCGGTTCGGAAGTGAATCTCGCCGTGGAAGTGAAAAAGCTCTTGGGGAAAGAAGGAATCGATATCCGCATCGTTTCCATGCCAAGCATCGAGCTGTTCCTGAAGCAACCCAAAAACTATCAGGAAGAGGTTCTCAAGAACCCTTACGAAAAACGAGTCTTCCTGGAAATGGGAAAAGGCGATTGCCTTTACCGTTTTGCCAAACATGTCATTTCGCAGGATAGTTTCGGTTCTTCTGCACCAGCCGCTGACGTCCTGAACAAATTCGGCTTTACTCCGGAAGCTATAAAAGACAGGATCAAAGCCATTTTGAACCAGAATTAAGCTAGACACCGGTCAATCCGGTGTCTTTTCGTTGTTTGCTGATAATTCGATCCAGCAAGGGTGTGAAAAACCATCGAAAAAGGATGTTCCATTGGACAAATCAGCCTTCCTAGGTCCATTCTTATTGGAGGGAAGCAATATGAAACCAAAATCCGAAACAACATCCTTGGTTGTCCTGGTCGCCATATCGACCCTTGTGATACTTTTTATCTGTGGCCTTTTTCTTACCGGTTTTGTCTATGACAAAAATCCAAAGCCAGATGTAATCGAGGACCAGGAAAAAGAAGAAGAAAAGAAAAAAGAAGAGGAAGAAAAGAAAGTCGTCCTCTATCTTGAGTTCTAAAAAAGGATACCTTTTCAGGTATCCAGTTTGTTTCCATTCAGAAACAGATCCGTAAAGAGAAATTAGTGCTTTCTCTTTGCTTCTTCGGACTTAAGCTTTCTCTTCAAACCTTTTTTAAGGAAGAAATCGTGCTTTCTGTAGTCCGCGATAACGTTGGCCTTGTTGACCTGACGCTTGAATCTCTTCATGGCATCATCTAAGGTCTCATTATCTCTAACGATGGTCTTTGGCATGAACACTCACCTCTATTTCTATTTTGTTTCTGCCAGACAATATTGTAAGACTAAGAAGACTATATTTCAACTTTTTTCAATAAGGAATCGCTTCCCCTTTCTCATCAAAGGTCCGTTCGATGATTCCAGAACCAAGAAGCCTCTCACCAAGATAAAGGCAGGCAATCTGTCCTTTGGCAACGTAAGAATAATGGTCATAGTTCAGCATAGCCGTCTTTCCATCAGGTAGGATATTCAAAACAACCGGCATATCCTTTCCCCGATAGCGGAATTTGCAGTTGCAGGAGAAATCTTTGCCAGGAATATCGTTGCCGATGAAATTGAAAGAAGAAAGAAGACAACCACAGCTGAAACGATAGCCATTTTCCTTTTCCTGGGCTACATACAATACGTTCTTTTCGACATCCTTGCCGACAACAAAGAAAGGTTCCATATCCCTTCCTTTGATCCCGCCGATTCCTAAGCCGCGATGCTGTCCGACCGTATAATAAAGGACACCATCATGCCTGGCAATCCGTGTGTTAGTCACAATATCGATGATATCGCCTGGTTTTGCCGGAAGATAATTATCGAGGAACTTCTTGAAATTTCTTTCCCCGATGAAACAAACACCGGTCGAATCCTTTTTATGCATGACAGCAGACAGATTGAGTTCCTCCGCCATTTTCCTTACTTCCGGTTTTGTAAACTGTGCTAACGGAAACAAGGCATGCGAAAGCTGTTCCATGGAGATCTGACCTAGGAAGTAAGACTGGTCCTTGTTCTTATCATAGGCTTTATAAAGATGGGACTCATCATTCTCGTCGATTCTCATGGCATAATGCCCCATGGCAATGGTATCGAACCCAAGGGATTTTGCATAATCGTAAAAATGTCCGAACTTGATGTATTTGTTGCAAAAGACATCCGGATCGGGAGTATACCCCTTCCGGTATGTATCCAAGAACTGGCGGAAAACCTCATTCCAATATTCCTCGATGAAATCCTTGCGGAGAATGGGAAGATCAAGTTCCATCGCGGTTTCAACGGCATCATCATAATCCAATTCCTGTGAACATTTGCTGCCAGAAAGAGTAGGATTTCCCATGATATCATTATTGGTGATACTATCCCAATTACGCATAAAACAACAGGTGACATCATATCCCTGTTTCTTGAGAAGATAGGCAGCAATGGCAGAATCAACACCGCCAGATAATCCTAAAAGTACTTTTTTCATTCAAACAACTCCTTACTATCCATCAAGATGGTAAAAGGACCATCATTGATCAGTTCTACTTTCATATCGGCTCCAAAAACGCCGAACTGACAACCCGGAAGCCTCTGTTTCAATTTCGAGCAAAAATAATCATAGAGTTTTTCGCTTTCTTCACCTTTCATGGCGTTCACAAAAGATGGACGGTTTCCCTGAGTGATGTCCGCATATAGAGTGAATTGGGAAATGCATAGAATATTTCCACCTGTTTTCTCCAGGTTCCAGTTTGTCTTATCGCAGTCATCCTTGAAAATGCGCAGCTTGAAAAGCTTCTCCACCATCTTGTCTACCACAGAAGTCGTATCGCCATTCGTAAAACCGACAAACAAGACCTCTCCATTGCCGATTTCTCCGTGGACATGGCCATCGATTGTCACTTTGCCCTCAAGGCATTCTTGAATCAGTATTCTCATTTATATATATTTTCCCCACTGATTATACTAAAATATTAAAGAAATGAGGTAAAAAAGAATGAAGTATACATACTCGGATTATCTGAATATGGCTGCCTACATAAAATCGAAAACTAAAATGAGGCCGAGAATCGGAATCGTCTTAGGGTCTGGACTTGATACCATTGTGAACAGGTGTCAAATCGAAGCCGTTGTTCCCTATCAGGATATTCCAAATCATCCGCATCCGACAAACAAGGCGCACAAAGGAAGATTCGTCTTTGCTTCCTTGGATGGAACGGAAATCCTGTTCATGCAAGGCAGGCTTCATTATTATGAAGGCTTCAGTGCAGAATGCGTAGTAACGCCGATTCGGCTCATGAAATTGTTGGGTGTAGAAAAAATCATCCTTTCCAATGCCTGTGGCGGAATTTCCTTTGGACCGGGAACCATGATGATGATCAAGGATCACATCCTCTACAGTGCACCCAGTCCTCTGATCGGAGAGAATATAGAAGAATTCGGTCCAAGATTCCCGGACATGTCAGATCCTTATGATGATAAAGACAGAGAAACCATCCTGAAAGAGGCAAAAGAAGAGAATCTTCCTGTTGAGGAAGGAGTATACATGCAGTTTTCGGGTCCCCAGTTTGAGAGCAAAGCCGAAATCGAAATGGCCAAAAGAATCGGGGCAGACACGGTCGGAATGTCTACCGTCCAAGAAGCCATTGCGGCAAACCAGATGGGCATGAAGGTCATCGGTATTGCTACAGTATCCAACTGGTCGACGGGAATCATCAAAGACAAGCGCCTTGATGACGACGAAGTCATAGAAGCCGGTAAGAAGCTGGCACCGGATTTTGAAAAGCTTCTTCTGATTGCCATCGACGTTCTGAATAAAGGCATCGAAAATGATCGATAAACCACTTGCTTACCGGATGAGGCCGAAAACACTCGATGAGGTAATCGGTCAGACGAAGATTGTTTCCTTTTTGAAGAACCTGAAAGAGAACAATGCCTTGATCAGCATGATTTTTTATGGAACTCCTGGAACAGGAAAAACCACTTTGGCAAAAGCATTTGCATCATCCATGAACGCCTATAGCATCTCTTTGAATGCTGTCACTGACAACAAAGCCAAAATGGAACGGGCGTTTGATGAAGCCATCCGAATGGCACCAAGCATCGTCATCATTGACGAAATCCATAGGTTGGACAAAGCAAAACAGGATCTCTTGCTCCCCCATCTGGAAAACGGGGATTTCTATCTCATCGGATGTACCACGGCCAATCCGTTGATTTCCATAAATCCAGCCATACGTTCAAGAACCAGGCTTCTCGAAATGGGGAAACTGACAAAACAAGACATCCTGACCGGTCTCAAACGGGCTATATCTGCCAAAGAAGGGTTAGACGATTCAAGGAAAATCAATGATGACGCTTTGGAATATCTAGCAAAAATTTCAGGTGGAGATTTCCGTTTTGCCTATAATCAATTGGAATGCATCTGTTATTCCTATTCCAAAAACCATGCCATTACATTGGAGGATGCAAAATCCATCAGCAATGTTCCAAACTATCTTGCCGATAAGGATGAAGACGAACACTACAACACTGTTTCGGCATTGCAGAAGTCAATTCGTGGAAGCGATGTCAATGCCGCTATCTATTACCTGGCAAAGCTGATTCGAAGCGGAGATCTGGAGGGAATAACAAGGAGGCTTGTCGTAACGGCCTACGAAGACGTAGGGCTTGCTAACCCGCAGGCCGTCGACCGCTGCTACAACGCCTGCAAGACTGCTTTGGAAGTCGGGCTTCCTGAGGCTATGATCCCTCTTGGGTTCTCCGTCGTCGAGCTTAGTCTTTCACCGAAATCGAAATCCGCATGCTTGGCCATCGAAGATGCCTTAAGCCAGGTGGATGACTCTCCGATTGAAGTCAAAGATTACCTAAAGCTGACAAGGGCAAATGTCAGCGAAGAGCAAAGCTATCCCTACGACGATCCAGACGTCTGGGAAATCCTTCAATACCTTCCGGACGAACTTGTCGGAACAGAATTTTATCACCCGCAGTCCAGCGGAAAATACGAGCGCGCCCTAAGCGAAAACTACAGACGACTCAAAGAGATGAAACACACTTCGGATATGGCTCTTGCCAAAAAGATGGCAAGAGAGAAAAGGAAAAACTGATATGGAAATCTATGATCCTCAGAAAAAGGAATTCCGCCCCTTCACCGGAGACGAAAGCGAAATACCGACCAACCTTCTTTCCGCCAAAGCCTCAACCAGGGACTGCAGTTTCCTGTTTGCCCTGAAGCTCTCCTTCAAGACACAATGGCTGAGAACCCTTATCGGTTCCCTTCTGGCTCTTTTTGCAATGATCGTCTTCGACCTGATTTCGTTGAATCTTGGGGAAGACATCAACACAATCAGAACCTATATCATCCTCGATTCCGTCTTCTTTGTCCTCTATTGGATCGTACCTGTAGTCCTCGTTGCCATCCGGATGAAAAACCAGCTTAAGACCATGCCTGAGACATTCGTCGAAATCTACTGGGATCTGATTCTGATCAAGGAAAAAGACGAAACCGGAAAAATCCTGTTCAAGATGCCATTCGACAACCTGGCAAAAGTCTTCTTCAGCAAAGAAGCCTACATACTGGTATTCAGCATCGAAAACGGCAGAGCATCCAGCCTTATCCTCTTCAAGAAATCCATCCAGGAAAACGCCTTGTCACAGGTCGACTCGATTCTGAGGAACGTAAACGAAAAGAAAAACAACCATGCAAAATAAAATCCCTTCCAGCCAAAGGGATTTTTCTAATTTCATTTTTCCGGCTCCGCAAGACGTCTTGCAACCTGATCAAGAAACCATTCTTTATCTCTCGGATCCCGATTGATGTCATGGCAATCGACATCGACAACAAACAGCTGACTGGGAAGATAGGCACGTCTGATGATTTCATCATACCCATCATAGAGGAAGCGGTAGTACTGTTTCAGGGAATCGTCGATCTCGAAATCCCTTCCTCTTTCCATGATCCGGGAAAGAATCGTATCAAAGGAACCCTTAAGATAGATCATAAGCGTTTCGTTCTTGGTTTTCTGAGGAACGGATTCCAAAATCCGTTCAAAAAAAGAATCATAGACCTCCATCTCCAGATCGGAAATTCTACCAAGTTCCTGATTCCTTTTGCAGAAATAGCGATCCTCGAAAATCGAACGGTCGAGGATGGCATTGTGATGCTTCATGCTGGACTGAATGCTATGGAAACGGGAAGAGAGGAAGTTCAGCTGAAGAAGAAAAGGATAACGTTTTTCTTTCAGTTCCTGTTCCGAAGCCTTATAGAAGAGAGGAAGGACCTTGTTGTCCGAAACAGATTCATAAAAGACAGGAAGAGAGAGACTTTCGGATAAAGTCCTAGCCGTTGTCGTCTTTCCGATTCCGATCATACCGCCGATAACAATCATGAAGATACCTCTTTTCGATTCAAATTTCCATGCAATCCGACAAAAAAGAAAAAAGTGCTTTTTTTGCACATTAGCATCGCATATAATGAAAGCAACAGGAGGTGACTGAAATGTCAGAGGAAAACCAACTTCATAGCTTCCAGTGCAACGTTTGCGGATATATCTACAAAACCCAATCCGAGCAATTACCGGAAGACTTTGTCTGTCCCCTATGCCAGGCGGGACGTGAACAATTCACGAAAATAGACTGAAAAAATGGGAGGTAAAGACCTCCCTTTTCTATATCAGACTATCGTCATCTCCGACTTCGTTCAGATAGATGACAACCCAACGGAAATTCGTTCTTCCGGTCTCGTCACGGTCGAAAATACGGATATAAAGCTCATATTCCCGGTCCAGACCACCGATGAATTCGAGCTTCGATTCATCGTTGATATAGACGAAAGTCCTCTTTTCCTCGCTGTTGTATTTGACAAGGGCATTTTCGGCTTTGAAAAGTTCGTTTGCCTTACCTTCCAACGTATAGCCGTAATCCCAATCACCTTTCTGAGGAATGACGATATCGGTATTCCTTCCGGTCAAGAATTTCACTTCGCCCTTATGGATCTTACCGACATAAGTATATTCCTTGTCGCCATAAGCAGAAACGGAATTCTCCATCAGATGAAGTTTCCCGTAAGCAACCTCGTCAAAATATACACCCTTCTTAAGATCAAGCAGATTCAGACGTTCCTCGTTCATGGTTAACCCTCTCCCTTATTCACTGACTCCTAAAATTATACAATGGACTTGGCGGAATATCTACAATTTTGACGTCGTTTTGATTAAACCTATCCTTTTTTCGCAAATTCAACTAGAATAATAGAGAAAGAAGGTTAAACCATGAAAACAGAAAACGAATTCCTGTCCGTCGAAGTAAACGAAAACGGCGGATGCTTGAAATCCCTGTTCGACAAGACAAGAAAAGAAGAACTCATCTACCAGCCGCATCCGGATTCCTGGAAAGGACAGGATGTCTTCATCTTCCCGTTCATCGCAAGACTCAAGGATCAGACCTATACCATCGACGGCAAAGAATACCAGATGAAAAACCACGGACTATTGCGCTACATGAAAGCGGAAATGAGCCTAGAACGCAACCACGACATCAAAGCCACCTTCCAAAGCGATGAAAAAACGATGGAACAATATCCGTTCGAATTCAGAGCCTATGCCTTATATCACCTGAACAAGAAACAATTGGAAATCAGTTACCATATCTTCAATCTCTCTGATACAGATATGCCCTTTGAAGTCGGTGCTCACCCTGCATTCAAGCTTCCAGGAGAAAAGAAGGACGAAGAATTCGACATATCCGGTAACAGCATACAATTCCGTAAGCGGATGCACCTGAGAAGAATTCTCCAGGATGACAAGGCGGAATTCAATATCCAGGAGATCAAATACCGCCATACAGATTCCATTCCTCTCTCCAAGAAACTCTTCCGGGAAATCCCGACCATCATCCTCAAAGCCGAGGACATCGACATGGTCACGCTCGAAAAGAAGGACGGAAGCCGAATGATAATCCATAAAGGAAACATTCCCTACCTTGCCTTGTGGTCCGATCAAAAATACGGGGACTATGTCGCCATCGAACCTTGGGACGGTCTTCCGGATTATGTGGATGCAGAAAAAGACATGTACGGGAAAAAAGCCATCCATATCCTAAAGCCGAAAAAGGAGTATACCTTCAGTTACCGGATTGAGATTCTCTGATTCATCAGGCACTTCAAAAAGTGCCTTTTTCTTTTATCCAAGCACAAAAACAGACAGGGAACCTATAGTGAAAAAGATAAGCACCTCACCGAGAAGATACGTGGCCATAATGTAAAAATCCCGACGCCGTATATCTTTCTTATGTGTCGTATAATCCAAAAAAAGGTCCGAAAAGATGCAGAAAAGATAGCCAAGGAGGATGCCAACAGCGTAAAGGTTTTTTCCCTCCATGAAAAGGAAGAAAGATGAAAAAAGCATCAGAACATGGAAAAAAGCAAATCCGTACTGAAGCATACCATATCTCGTCTTACCGGTAAGGAAATATCCGGAAAAAAGCATCAGCAGGAAAAGAAGGGAAAAAGAAAGATACAAATACCAGGGAAGAGGAGAAAAAAGGCATCGGGTAACCTGAACGAAATTCAGAAGATGGGAGCAGGCAAAAACAACCGCACCCATAAAAAAAGACGGCATCCGATGCTTGAAAAGCATGAAGATGTCGCCGATCATACACAAGAAACAGGACAAAGAGACAAGCGAATAAGCGGGAAAACAAAAAAACAAGCAAACAGAAAGAACGGACATAAGAAACGGTTTCGATATCATCCTCGCCTTTTCCATTTCAAAGAAGCAAAAAGTAAGATGAAGCAGAACAAGAAAAAGGAAAAGAGCCAAAGTAATATAGAAGCCAAGTTTCATAGACTTACAGTCCCTCCTGCTCCTTCAGGCTTTCTTCCTCTCCCTGAGGATCCATTTCATTGAAGATTTCCAGGAAAGAAGGAATCCGTTCTCCGTCTTCATCATATTTGGTTTCCTCGTTCTCGATCGTCAGGTTTCTTTTCACTTCTTCTCTCTTTAGAAGATACGGAGTGTCGAAAGAGAAGTTCAGGACGTCTTCATAGACAATCCCGTTCTCCTTCAAAGTCTTGAGGATACCATGAGTCATCTTATGGTAGGAATAGTAGGAAACGTTTCCTTTCAGCTTAGCCATCACCTTCTCGATGGAATGATCCGTGCAGAGGATATCCTCGTCTCCATGGATTACAAGACAATCCTGACGGACTCTAGAAACATAATGGCGATTGAGAAGAATGGAAGAGAAAATGGCGACAAGAAGACCGAACATTCCTTCCGTGGTATTCCTGCCGATGGCTTTGGCCATACGGGAGCCATACTTCTTGGCAAGCTTATGGAACTTCCAGGCATACTTGATGTAATGCGGAATAAGTCCGTTGCGTACCGTATCATAGACCGGAGCCACCAAGATCACACGGGAGACGTTCTTCTTATATCGCGTAGCCATCTTGCAGGCAAGAGAGGAAGAGAAACTGTATCCCATAAGGATGATCGAATATCCCTTGGAAGAATATTCCCCGATTGCCTTGGAAATCTGTTTCTCAAAATAGCCATGATGATGGGTTTCCTTCTTGGCAGGATAGAAAAGATGGACAGGTACAACCTCACAGTTAGAATATTCCTCATGGAAATGGGTATTGAAATAATCCATCATGGCCGTTGCATCATGTGTATCGGAATTCTGGAATCCGTTCAGACAAAGAAGAGCCGTCTTCTTTGCCGGTCTTTGGATGACAATATCCGGATCAATTGTCTTGATTACGTCTTTTTCTACTTTTTCATTTTCCATATCACACCGCCTATTCATTCTTTCTTGAACCGATACATGAAGATGCCGCTGGCAACCGCGACATTGAGAGAGTCGATTCCGCTCATCTCGATTTTGAGTTTGGTTCCAAGAGCCTGGTATTCCTTGCGAACACCATGTCCCTCGTTACCGAATACGAGAACAAAAGGAGTCTTAAGAGAAGAAATCGTCCTTTCATCAGCTCCGTCAAGAGTCGTCACATAGATATGATAGCCCTGAGCATAGAGTTTGGT
>DHKM01000055.1:17749-18445 GCA_002404835.1 Caryophanales bacterium UBA4694
AGATCCTCACGATATATCGGAAGATGGAAGATTGCTCCTTTGGTACTCTGTATTACCTTATTATTATATAACGAAACCGAGTCGTTGGAAAAGACCACACCCGTATATCCGAACGATAAAGCGGTTCGGATGATGGTTCCGGCATTTCCGGGATCCTGGATTCCATCCAAATAGATGACACGGTCTTTGATATCCTTGTTTTCTTCGAAATGGCAGACACCCATACAAGGCGGAAGCGACTGATAAGAGGAAAGTTCGCGGTAAAGTCCAGCCTTAAGTCCGACAATAGGCATGTCAAGAACCGGTGCCTTAGTATCCAAGGGCATGATCAAAGTACGCAGCATGCCGGCTTTATAGGCCTCTTCAACCAGATCTTTCCCTTCGACAAGAAAATACCCGCCCTTAGGATCTCCTTTTCGGATTTTCAAAAGCTCCTTGAATAATTTGTTTTCTTTGCTTTCAACGATTTTATAAGACATATCAGTTCATTCCCCCTTCGAAATATCCGCATTCAATTTCGGATTCCAGATAATCATAATCCGGACAGTACAGTTTCACAATCCGATAAAACCTCTCATCATGATGGATGTCCAGAATATGCGTCAGTTCATGAAAGAGGATGGCATCGGAAATCTCGCTTTTATAGGCAAAAAGACGATAATCGAACTTCAGGACATGCTTTGTCGGAAAACAGAC
>DHKM01000055.1:18474-19050 GCA_002404835.1 Caryophanales bacterium UBA4694
CCATAATAAGAAAGAAAAAGACCAGTCTGAATCGACCAATCAGAGACATCCAATCCCATTCTCTTAGCAAGCATAGGGACCCTTTCCTTCAGATAAGAAAGGAAAAGCCTCTTATATACGACCGTATAATCCTTCACGTTACTGGCAAGATAGAAGAACATTTCGTCGATTCCAGACTTTCCCCTGGTGGCAAAATACCTCTTCTTACCCAAAACATAGCAGTAGATGCCGTCTTTCATATAGGGTCGGTCGATGATCTTCTCCGGATGTTTCTGGATGCACCGGCAAAGGAACTTATCAAGATCATACATCGTCGTATGATTGGATATATAAGCCTCGATTTCCCCATATACCATTCGGCAGGACATACCGCGATTGTTCGACTTCTGATAGACCTTTACGGTAAAAATCCTACCGTCTGAAAGCCGTAATTCTCTTAGCCAAAGAAATTTTCTTTTATCCATAGCAAAAATATTTTAAATTATACTTGAAATCAGAATCAAGAAAAGTTATAATTTTCTAGCCTTCGAAAGAGGGAGACGAAATATGCGGACATGGCGGAATTGGTATACGCGC
>DHKM01000055.1:19087-19287 GCA_002404835.1 Caryophanales bacterium UBA4694
TTTGAGGGGCGTGTGGGCTTCCCGTGTGAGTTCAAGTCTCACTGTCCGCACCACCAAAAAAAACAACAGACCTTGCGAAAGTAAGGTCTAATTTTTTTGAAAAATTTATCAACAGATAGGATTTCTGGAAAATCAACGTTTCAACAATATCTAGAGTACCTATTAAACAAATAAAGATTGCACAATCTGATTTACTCTAT
>DHKM01000009.1 GCA_002404835.1 Caryophanales bacterium UBA4694
AAAAGAAAAGCAGTCTGTCAACGGCGTTTATAAGCCGATAGATAGACTGCTTTTTATATTTACATAGCCTGCTCTAATTGTTCATAGAGAAGAGAAATCTCATCATCCAGTGCTTTCATCTTTTCTGCTACATCATTAAGTTTGTTTGTATCCTGATAATATTCTGGAAGTGAGCATAAATCACTGAGTTCTTTCTTCTTCTTTTCCGCTTTGTCGATCTTCTCCATGATTTTTTCCGGAGCTTCTCTTGTATTTCTTGTTTTTTTCTTGTTCTGAAGATATTCGGAATTCTTTGCTTCCTGGTTTTGCTTCTTTTCTTCACGTTTCTGTTTGTTTTCTTCTTGAATTCGGGCTTTTTCTTCGTTCATGATCTGAACCAATTCCTTATCCCTGAATTCCGAATATGGACCATTGTAATAGTATCCACGACCATTATAAAGGTAAAGAAGCTTATCACAGGTCTTATCGACGAAATCTCTGTCATGAGATACGATGACAAGAGTTCCTGTGTACTGATTAAGAGCATCAACAAGTTCAGAAATGGACATCATATCCAAATGGTTTGTCGGCTCATCCAAGAGAAGAAGATCGTAATCTTCCAGACTAAGATGAAGGATTTCGATTCTCATCAGTTCGCCACCGCTTAAATCACAGAGGCGTTTTTCGTTGGCTTCTTCATAGGTAAAAGCATACCGACCAAGTCCACCATAGATATCTTCATTGGACATCTTAGGATAGAGATTGCGAAAATATTCGAACAAAGTCTCTTCATCTTGATAGGAACGGATATCCTGCCTCAAGACTCCCATCGTCATATGGAAATACCTGCGGATTTCGCCGCATAAGGGTCTGAGTTCATTCAAAAGCACTTTCCCAAAAGTGGATTTTCCTGTTCCGTTTGCACCCATGATAGCAAGATGATCTCTTCCGCACAGAGTAAAATCGATATGATTAACCAGAGGTTTGTCGTATCCAATTCCAACATCCTTGAATTCGATCAGTTTCTTCCCTTCACGGATATTTCCCTGGAGCCCCATGGAAACATGTCTCGCATGATTCTTTGTCGGATCATCGATGCTATTCTCTTCAAGTCTTTCCAATTTCTTTTCCCTGTCTTTGGCGCGTGAGGCAAAGCGAGGTTTGGGCATATAGAACGTTATGAACTTCTTTAGTTTTTCTTTCTTCTCTTCCTGAGCCTTATACTGTTGAACCAAGTTTTCGTATCGTTCCTTTTTCATTCTCGCAAAGTTTTCATAATTGCAGTTGTAACAGGTATAGACATGATTTTCGATATCAAGAATGCGATTAGCTAACTTTTTTACAAAGGCAATATCATGGGAAACAAACAGGACTGCGCCTTGATAAGTACTTAGATAATCCTCTAACCATTCGATAGATATAATATCAAGATGGTTTGTCGGCTCATCCATTATAAGAAGATCTGGATTCATGAGAAGTAGTTTGGCAAAAGCAACTCTTGTCTTTTCGCCACCGGAGAAGGTCGAAATCTTTCTATCATAATCCTCTTTGGAAAAGGAGAACATATTCAAGATCATGGCAATCTTATATTTATATTCGTATCCGCCTTCACTTTCGAAATCGTCCTGCTTGGTCGAATAATCCTTCAGAAGTTCTTCATCGTAAGGATTCTCTTCCAATTTTTTCCCGATTTCCTTCAGCTTGTTTTCATCTTGGATCACTTTAGAATACACAGTCATCGCTTCTTCATAAAGTGTATGATTGTTATCCTCAATGACATCCTGGGAAAGATAACCTACTTTCACATTCTTGGAGATGACAATATCCCCTCCTGATCTCTCTTCTTGATTTAAAATCATCTTGATCAAAGTTGATTTTCCTGTGCCATTAGCACCGAGGATTGCCATCCTATCATGATCCTTCACAATAAAAGAGACAGGCTCGAAAAGCTTGTCTCCCGAAAATTCCTTATAGACTCCCTGAACTGATAATAAGACACCCATGTTTTAATATTCTCTTTCGATTTCGAATTCTTCCGTTTTCTGATTATAGGAAATGATTTCTTCGACAACCGGTGGAACGTCGATAGGTTCCTCTCCGATTTCGAAATTATTGAGGACGGAAGAAACCATACCTTGCATATTGGCTTTTTCCGTATAGAGAGTCATCAGAACATCGCCTTTATTTACCTGTTCACCGAGTTTCTTGTTAAGAACGATGCCAGCAGTCATATCGATGATATCATCTTTCTTTTCTCTTCCGGCGCCAAGCCTCATGCTATCCAACCCCATCTCCATTGTGTTGATATAGGTAACATACCCGCTCTTGATAGATCGGACAGAGTAAATATATAGAGCATTAGGGAATTTCTTCGGATCCTTAAGATAGGTAATATCGCCACCTTGCTCCTTGACAAAATTCACAAAGGTATTGAATGCTTCACCGCTCTTGATGGTTCCCATCAAGGCTTCCTTGGCTTTTTCCCTGTCATTGAAGATTCCAGCCTGAAGCAGCATAGTCGATCCTGAGGAAAGACATAGCTCCATAAAATCTTTCGGACCTTTTCCATGCAAAGTATCGATAGCTTCCTTCACTTCCAGAATGTTTCCGATTGCTTTTCCAAGAGGCTGATTCATACTGGTGATTTCCGCTTCTACATTTCTCCCGAAATGAACGCCGATTTCCACCATAAGTTTGGCAAGTTCTTCCGCCTCTTCTTTGGTTCTCATAAAAGCACCGTTTCCATATTTAACATCCAAAAGAATGCAGTCACATCCAGCCGCCAATTTCTTCGACATAATGCTTGATGCTATAAGCGGCATACTATCGACGGTTGCAGTCACATCCCTGAGCGCATATAGTTTTTTATCAGCTATATCGATTTTGTCTGACTGGCCAATGATTGCAATACCGATGGAATTGACCTGCCTGATGAACTGTTCCGGAGTCAAAGTCACGCTCATTCCCGGAATAGATTCCAGTTTATCCAATGTTCCACCAGTGAAGCCTAATCCGCGGCCGGACATTTTAGCAATCTTTATTCCTAAAGAGGCAACCATTGGGCATAAAACCATGCTTGTCTTATCTCCGACACCACCCGTCGAATGTTTGTCCGCCTTAACGCCTTTGATACCTGAAAGATCAAGCATCTCTCCGGAATGCATCATGGATTCCGTCATATGGAACGTCTCTTCTTTTGTCATTCCGTTCAAACGGATTGCCATTAGCATGGCAGCTGACTGATAATCAGGCGTATCGCCTATCGAATAGGAATGGATCCAATACTCGATTTCTTCCTTGGAAAGTTCAAGTCCCTGTTTCTTCTTTTCGATAATATCAACCATTGTCATAAGCGTTTCACCTCTCTTTGACATTATAGCATAGTCGGCCACCAACTTTTATCTTACTGCCACAAGAAATGGTGGCTTACAAGCCACCATATTCGATTCAGTTCTTCTTGAATTCTTCCGGATGATGTGCCTCATACTTCTTACGTTCAGCAGTATTGAGGATCTTCTTTCTCATACGAATGGACTTCGGAGTGACTTCGACAAGTTCATCCGTATTGACATAATCAAGGCAATCTTCCAAAGACATCTTTCTTGGGGTCTTCAAGACAATCGTGACATCCTTATTGGAGTTACGTTCATTATTCAATGCTTTGGTCTTCACGACGTTGACGGCAAGATCCGTAGCATATTTATTTTCGCCGACGATCATACCTTCATAAACATCGACACCGGGGCCGATGAACATCGTTCCGCGATCTTCAGCAGACTTGATTGCATAGGCAGTAGACATTCCCTGATCGGTTGCAACAAGGACACCGGCATTACGGATACCAATCGGTTTGTTGATTTTCGGTCGGAATTCACGGAAGGAATGGTTGATGATACCATAGCCTTTTGTCACAGTCATGAACTGATTCATAAAGGAAATCAAGCCACGGGACGGAATGATGTAATTCAGTCTTGTCTGACCATTGTCCGAATTCATGTTTACACTTTCAGCACATCTGCCACCGACGAGTTGCATAACGGATCCAGCATATTCATCCGGAACATCGATTTGAAGATCTTCGAATGGCTCACATTCGACACCATCGATGACCTTAATGATGACTTCCGGTTTACTGACCTGCATCTCGAATCCCTCTCTTCTCATTGTTTCAATGAGAACAGAAAGATGTAGTTCTCCTCTTCCAACAACAACAAAAGCTTCATTTGAACCAGAAACTTCGAATCTCATGGAAACGTCTCTCTGGGACTCTTCATAAAGTCTATCCGCAATCTTCTGGGCGGTAAGAAGTTTTCCTTCTTTTCCGGAGAACGGAGAATTATTGGCAGCAAAAGTCATTCTCATAGTCGGCTCATCGACACGAAGCGGAGGAAGAGCTTCAAGAGCATCGTTCGGGCAGACAGTCTCACCGACATTGATATCGCTAAGTCCTGCTACACCGCAGATATCTCCGGAGTCGACATGATCAGTTTCGATTCGATTCAAACCATGGAATGTATACAGCTTCTGGACCTTGAATTTAGTCGTCGTCCCATCCAGTCTCATACAGGTGTATTCTTTGCCAAGTTCGATGGAACCACGATCGACACGTCCGATACCGATTCTACCGACATACTTGTTATAATCAAGCAAAGAAGGCTGGAACTGAAGAGGTTTAGTTTCATCAGCAAGAGGAGCAGGGATATGCTTCAGAATGGCATCGAAAAGCGGAGCCATTCCGGGCTTTTGATCTTCGACCTTATCGCTGAGAGAAGAAGTCATATTTAAAGCAGAAGTATAGACTACCGGGAATTCAAGTTGTTCATCATCAGCACCAAGATCCATGAAAAGCTCAAGAACTTCGTTCAAGGCTCTTTCCGGATCGGCACCTGGACGATCTACCTTGTTGATGACGACAACAGTAGGAAGTTTATAGGAAATGGCCTGCTTCAAGACGAATCGTGTCTGAGGCATCGGTCCGTCAAAAGCATCGACAAGAAGACAAACACCATCGACCATGTTCATAATTCTCTCGACTTCGCCAGAGAAATCAGCATGGCCTGGAGTATCCACGATATTGATTTTGACTCCGTTGTAATCGATAGCAGTTGTCTTTGCAAGGATGGTAATTCCTCTTTCGTGTTCAAGGGGATTGCTATCCAAGGCTCTTACCATAACCTTTTCATTATCACGGAAAGTATGCGAGGTTTTCAGCATAGCATCGACAAGTGTAGTTTTGCCGTGGTCGACATGAGCGATGATTGCGACATTTCTTATTTTTTCATTCATAACTTCTTTTCTCCTGTCTGAACAAGTATTAACTGAAAGATTATATCGCAACGTTTATCCTTATTTATATATTTTCTTTTCAAAGGAATCAAATAAACCGGTTACATCACTAAAATTTATTTTCAATAATCCCATACAAATTTTGTCATCGATATTCTTGTTTAGATAAGCAAACATTGGTTTCGGCTATATTGATGAACAATTTATGAAAACATCCACAGAAACAATACACCCAGTCTTTTCCCCCAATCTCAGCAGTATTGAAGTAACCACCTTTAGAAAACCTTCGATGAATAAGAGAGGACTATTGAGGACGTTGTTTGCAGAATGATAATTTTCGCTTTGTAATAAAGCCACCTTAAAATTTCGACAAGGCATATGTATTTCTTTTCATAAAATAAAGCAATAAATATATTTCATTTGTCAGCTGCTTTGTCAAGAAATGATAGAAATCATTCATTCTTTATTGGATTCGATATTGATGTACTTGAATTCTATGCTCGATTTTTCCGTAATGTTTGCTTCTTTTTCGAAAAAGAAAAAGTAATTCCATGGGAGTATAAACCCTATGCTCATCTAAATATATGCCGGAGGCCTTTTCTTGTCTTATATTTTAATACTCAAGATGGCAGCAGTTAAACTTTAAGCATAAATGATATTTTCTATCAATCCATTTTTATTTGGAAGAAACTAAAGTTTCATTTAAAGAAAGATATCCTTGTCCTATAACAAACCAAGCTTTCTTTTTTACTCTTCGATTTGGGATCTATTATGATGAAAATAGTATCAGGATCATTTCTTTTTGATTTTCATATTCCCATAATTTACCTTCGTTTTTAATCTTTTGTATGACAGCAGCTATGGACAAACAAAGGTTTCAAACTTGATTTTAGAATTCCCAAATTCCGATTTCATTTTGTCACAATAGGACTTGGTTATCACTTCTTTACCGTACATTTCTTCTTATTTATGAAGGAAATCGGAACAAAATTTCCCCTGTGCTTCAAAAGAGATTCATCCCTTCATCTGCAAAGATAGGGATTCCAACTCTAAAACTATAAATTTCTTAAATAGGGATAGTCAGCTCTCTTGACCAAAAAGGCTGACCATCCTCAATATCGAAATTCGAATGAAATATTCGTTTGACCGTTAGCTAAGAGACAGTCATACCGGGATCATTCACCCCAAAGACCAACGAAAGAACGAAATCACGTTGATAATCGTCGGTGCTCATTAAGAATGGACATGCTGTTCTGTTTTTGTCCACAAAAAAAACTGCAACAGGCAATCACCCATTGCAGCAAAGCTCTCGAGCAAGATTATTCAGCTTCGATGGCACCGACAGGGCAGCCAGCAATAGCTTCATCGACAGCGCCTTCATCTTCAGCAGCGACTTCGGCAACAACAACAGCGGCCTTACCATCATCTTCAATAGCGAAAACGTTCGGGCAGATTCCGGTGCAAGCACCGCATCCGATGCAAAGATCTTTGTTAACT
This sequence comes from Caryophanales bacterium UBA4694, assembly GCA_002404835.1. Lineage (GTDB taxonomy): Bacteria > Bacillota_I > Bacilli_A > RFN20 > CAG-288 > Enterosoma. Next base: position 6,763 of record DHKM01000009.1, read on the forward strand.
TTAACAACTTTAGCCATAAATATATCCTCCAATGATTCGATACACCATTATTCTAATAACACAACTACCGGTTAGACAATGCTAAATTAACGCTTGCTCTATTCTAAAACACGTGTTTTTATCCAATGCTTGGGATTTGATATAATAGGAGAAATGGAAGGAATCAAATCATGAAAAAGACACACCAGATGATTATCAAAGATATCAAAAGACTTACAGAAGAAAAAGAGCAATTACTTGCTTTCGAAAGTCAAAACTGTACCGTCACTTATGCCGCAAACGAAAAGCCGATAGAGAACGATTATTCCTATGCGGAAACTTCCATCAAAATCGATGGCATCGATAAAGAAATCAGACATCTTAAAGCGGTATTGAACAAAAGTAATTCCATAACAATTGTCCAGGGGTTTGATTTCACCTTATCCGAAGCGCTGGTCTATCTTGCACAACTGAATGGCAAATTGAGCAGATTAAAGGAACTTTCTGCCATAAAGCCTATTTCCAGAAGCAGTGCTTCTTATCGGGATTCCAGTTATGAATATACAAAGGCACTTTTTGATTCCAAAAAAATCAAGGAGGACTATGATGCCTGCTTCGACTATATCAGCAGACTCCAGATGGCTATCGATTTAACAAATCTGACCACAGAAATAGATCTTTAATTCTTTTCCCAAGAAAAAATCAGCAAACCTCGAACCAAGTAAATGTTCCATAGTTATTGTTTTCCCTTTTGTGAGTTTTTGCATTATGGTTTTTGTCATGTTATCGAACCAGTTACAAACGAAACACAATTATTTTGATTTTTCTTAAAAGCGAAGCCTTTGGGCATAGGTCAAAGAAGGCAGGGGGGATGCTTACATCCTCCTTTTTCTATTTTTTTACTTTTTTGCAAATTTTGTTGACACATAATCAAATAGGCGGTATAATCTTTTTCGCATCCAAAACTTTGGGTCTTTAGCTCAGTTGGTTAGAGCGTCCGCTTGATAAGCGGGAGGTCGGTGGTTCAAGCCCACTAAGACCCACCATTGAATGTTACACTCCTTCGGGAGTGTTTTTTTGAGGAAAAAGAGAATATGGATAAATTTGAAAAACTAAAAACCGAAATTGATTCTTTCAACAAAGAGAGAGACTGGGATAAATTTCACACTCCCGGAAATTTAGCAAAATCGATTTCCATCGAAGCCGGCGAATTATTGGAATGCTTTCAATGGAACGAAAAAGATTTCGATTTAGATTCCGTCAAAGAAGAACTTGCCGATGTTCTTTTATATTCTCTTCAAATGGCGCAGTCTTTAAATTTGGACCCAATTGAAATTTGCGAAGAAAAAATGGTTAAAAACGGTAAAAAGTATCCTGTTGACAAGTCAAAAGGAAATGCAATTAAATACACAAAGCTTTGAATATTCGTTATTATTTCTATGAAAACGCTTTACTTTTCGGCTTTATTGAGTTTTAATATTCAAGTCGGGAAGAAAGAGGGTTTATGTAAAGCCAATAGAAATCATTATCTGATTCTATCTGGCCTTTTTTTATTTTCGTTTTTGTTTTTGAGACATTCATTCTTCAGTTTCAAAATCACTTCCGGGCTAATTTCCTGATATTTGCCTTCTTCGAGATTGCCCAAATAGATATTTCCGATTCTAACACGCTTTAGAGATATCACCGGATGGTTCAGCGTTTCCATCATATGTCTGACTTCCCTCTTTTTGCCTTCATGGATAATGATAGAGAATACGCAATCTTCTTCGCCATCATCCAAAACATCGGCGATAGCGCTAGAAGCCTTATATCCTTCCGTAATTATATATAAGCCTTTTTTCAGTTTTTCGATTTCATCGCCCCGAACCGGATTTTTAACATGAACAATGTATTCTTTTTCCGGAGCACTCGATGGATGAGTGACCAGATTGGCAAATTCCCCATCATTTGTGAGAATAAGCAGTCCCTGTGAATTCTGATCAAGTCTTCCAACAGGAAATACACGTCCGTACTTAGTCGGAACAAGATCAAGCACCGTTCTTCTGCCCTGAGGATCAAATGCCGTAGATATTACATCAATAGGCTTATTGACCATTAAATATACAGATTTGATTTCCTCTTTAGGATTGATAATTTTGCCATCAATTTTTATTTCATCTTCAGGAGTACACAAAAATCCCATTTCCGTTACTTTGGTTCCATTGACCTCAATCAAACCAAGTCTCAAATACTCTTCAGCCTTTCGCCTTGAGCAATATCCAAGCTGAGAAATGACTTTTTGTATTCTTTGTTTTTCCATGATTCACCTATTTTTCTAAATTTCTATTTATTATACTTGATTTTTGCAGCAAAAAATTATATTATTTATAAGCTTTCTTTTGTGGCTGCGTAGCTCAGTTGGTAGAGCGAGCGGTTCATACCCGCCATGTCGAGGGTTCGACTCCCCCCGCAGCCACCAGTTTAAAGCTAATAAATAGGTAGATCAAAGGACCAGTAGCTTAGCGGTCTAAAGTCCTCGACCCATAATCGAGTTATCGCAGGTCCGAATCCTGCCTGGTCCACCACTTTGAAAATAGTGTATTTATAGGCTACTATTCAGTAGCCTTTTTTCGTATCCTTTTTTTCTTTGATGTTATAATGAAAGCAATCTATTTCATGAAAAAAGGAGATTAATGATGAACCTATTCCAATCAATGTATTGTCGAACTTATCAGGGAATCCTGCGTTTTGCGATGCATTTCATCAAAATCCGTATTCCAGAAACTCATTCCAGCCTTATGGATGTTCCAGAGATCATCAAAGCAAACAAACTTTGTCATCCAATCATTGTCTCCGGAAAACATGTATCAAAAAAAGCCAGAGTCCTGTCGTTATTGTCTAAGTTAAAAGAAGACAACATCCCTTATTCTCTTTATACGGATATTGGATCTGATCCCACTTTTTCTGAAATTCGCTCTCTTTATGATTTTTATAAGGATGAAGGATGTGACAGCATTATTGCCATCGGAGGCGGAAGCATCATCGATGCTAGCAAGGCCCTTGGATGCAAAATCGTAAAACCGAATAAGAATCTTTCCTATTTCAAAGGTCTGTTGAAAGTCGGACAGAGGCTTCCATTTTTCATTGCGATACCAACAACTGCCGGAACCGGAAGCGAAACAACATTGGCAAGTGTCATCACAAATGAATCTAACGGAGACAAATTCGCCATCAACGATCCAAACCTTGTTCCAAACGTCTGTGTTTTAGATTCCTCACTTCTCGATTCTCTTCCACAAAAAGTCATTGCCGAGACTGGAATGGATGCCTTATGTCACGCCATAGAAGCATATATTGGGAAAAGCAATACAAAACTTACAAGGGAGTATGCGTTAAAGTCAATTTCTTTGATTCATGACAATCTTTTCTCTTTCTATATATGTTCCGGAAATGATGTAATCAGACAAAATATGTTGGATGCTAGTTATTATGCTGGAATCAGTTTCACACGCGCTTATGTTGGATATGTACATGCTCTAGCACATGCTATCGGTGGAATGTATCATCTTCCGCACGGATATTGCATTGCTATTCTCCTCCCGCATGTTCTCAGAGCCTACAAAACAAGCATTTCAAAACCATTTGCAGAGATCAATGATTCTCTGCATCTATCCAATCCAAATGCCATTGACGAAGAAAAAATGATTGCAATGATTCACTGGATCAACGGCTTAAGAGACAGTTTGAAAATACCAAGTACCTTCCAAGGAAAAATCAGAAAAGAGGACTATACCAAATTAGCCAAACACGCCAATAAGGAAGCAAATCCCCTCTATCCAGTTCCAAAGCTCTTTTCCAGAAAAAAATTGGAAGAAATCATCCGTACCGCTAACGGCGACACTTCAGAGGTAGACGAAAAATGAAACAACCGGCATTTCTAAAAGCTGGATCGACAATTGGCATGATTGCCCCCTCCTTCGGCGTCACAACAGAGCCGTATTACTCGCGATACAACGCAAGCAAAAGCAATCTCGAAAGTCTCGGATTCAATATTCGAGAAGGCGAAAACGTCCATCTGGATATCGGGATTTTCTCTTCAAACACCCCAGAGAAGAGAGCAAAAGAATTCATGGACGCCTACTCAGATCCCAACGTAGACGCCATCTTTTCTGTCGGCGGTGGAGAACTGATGGTTGACATTCTTCCATATATCAATTTCCGGAAATTAAGAAGACTTCCTCCGAAATGGTTCGTTGGATACTCTGATAACACAAATCTTGTATTCCCGTTGACGACGATTTTGGATGTCGTTTCCGTTTATGGGCCTTGTGCTACAACTTTCTACAACAACCCTCTCAAATATTCAGAGAAGGATACCATTAGGCTTTTGTCTGGAGAGAAGAAATTCAAGGGATATGAAAGCTATGGAAAAGAAATCAATGACCCAAGAAATCCGTTCCATCGCCTTAATCTTGACCATAAAAAAACAATCCTTGCTGTCAATTACACGAATCCATTTTCAGGGACTCTTGTCGGTGGTTGCCTAGACTGTCTTTTGACATTATGCGGAACAAAATTTGATCATACAAAAGAATTCATCAAGAAACATCCTGAAGGATTGATTTGGTTTTTGGAGGCTTGTGATCTTTCACTTTTGGATATTCGACGAGGTCTCTTCCAGTTAAGTCAGGCCGGATGGTTCAAAAATGTTAATGGATTCATAATCGGACGTCCTTTAGCTATAAACGAAAAAACAGAGGGAATAGACCATTACAGTGCTATAACAGACATTCTCTCTGCTTTCCATGTTCCGATTCTCTTAGATGCCGACATTGGTCATTTGCCTTTGATGCTTCCTATCAAGTCAGGAGCAAGATGTTCCGTTTCTTTCAAATGCGGAAACATGTCTCTCATTTATGAGGACTGACTTCCTCCAGAGGAGTCGGAAGTTTTGTCTTTCTTTTGACGACCAGATAAAGGAGATAAAACACGCCAAACACAAAAAGAACAATTGACCAGAACTGAGAAGGACTGATGCCAGAAACAAAATTTCCTCTGTCATCTCCACGTACAAATTCAATCAAGAACCGGAAGATTCCGTAACATATGGCATAAATAGGAAATGTAAGCGTAGTCCTCTTTTTGAAAGCTAGAAGAATTAGGACAAGTGCCAAGATAAAAAGAAATACAGCTTCTATGAGATTCGTCGGAATGACCTTTGAATCCGTAGTCACAAATTTGATTCCCATCCAATACCAAAAAGATTCAGGATTCACTTCTTTCCCATAGCAACAGCCGGCCAGAAAACAGCCGACTCTTCCGAAAGAATGGGCAAGCGGAATAGCGCCACCTGCAACCGTAAGAAGGTAAGGTAAACTGCCAGCCCTTCGTTTCCGGAGATAGAGAAAATACGAACAGAAAAAGAAAAACACTCCTCCGAAAAGACCACCGAAGAATGTCATACCCCATGTGAACTGATATTCCTTTGGGTTTTCGATAAACTCATATAAATTTTGGAATAATACAGCGGAAACAATTCCAAAAGCAGAAGATAAAGTAATAACAAGTTCGTAATCGGTAGCTGTTCCTTTTTTTAGTTTGCTTTTCTTAAAGAAGAATTCGATAAGAACCAATGCAAAGAACAATCCAAGAACAATAAGGAGAGGATATAAGATATCAGATATTTGTTTGGTTAGCATGTTCGTATCTCCTTTGTTTGTTTTTCGAAATCAAATACAATCCTACTGTATATAATACAACAAAAAGAGCAATAGCAACGGAGAACAGCAGATAATTCACTTTCGACATATCGAAGGAATAAATCCTGACTGCAAGATCGGTATTAAGGAAGTTGAACAGGAAATGTCCGAAAACGGGAACAAAAGGTGTTTCAAAGTTTATAGCCAAATTAGATAGTACAACACCCAAGATAAATGTATAACCCATCTGCAAAAATACGTTAAGAGGATTGTTTCCAAAGAAATTTACTGCATGCATGAGGGAAAAGAAAAGGGAATCCAACAGAATCACAATAACATCCGTTCTTTTTTCATTCTCAACTACTTTTTGAAGAAAAGTAAATAGAATCAGGCGGAAAAGGATTTCCTCTAGAATAACACATTCCAAAGTCTCAATAGCAGTAAATGCAAAATATGCATCAAATCCTTGTCCGGTTTCGGACTGAAACATAAGCCCATAAAGCAAATTCGAACATGGCCCTAAGAAAAGAGGAATCAGAAATAGATAATTCAAATGAGGTTCTTTCCTGTTCGGTTTCATGTTTTCTTTTTTGCATTCCCATAATGCGAGAAGTAACAAAAGAAGATATGAAACTGTTTTTAAAAGTTCGACAATCCAAGATATCTTTATCCATTTCTCAAAGGGCACCATTTTAACTCCAAGATAAAGTGCCAAGAGATAGAGAAAAGTATAAAGAAAGTTCTTTTTTTCTTTATCCATGAATGGTATTAATACTTAAAGTATAGAATGACGTTTTCGCTGTTTGTTTCACCATTTACAGGGTATTTCACAGTCACGACAATTCCTCCCAAAGTATCTGATTTTGCCAAAGGGGATTTTTTGAGTTCCGCTTTCTTGATTGGAGAAAAATAAGCCTGTGTTAAGGAAGTGCATTTATAGGATACCGTAGACTGACTCGGGAAAACAAACAGGGAAGAAAGATCGATAGAATCTTCATGAAGAGTCAATTCATGAGTCGAATAATCGAAGTCCGTGAGTCCATCTACAAATTTCGTCTGAGTCTGTTCAAATCCGATATTACTTCCGACATAACTGAATTTTTCTTGGAAAGTTCTTCCGTTATCAAGTTCAATCTTGATAGTAGCCGTATTGTCCGTCTTTTTCTGATTAGAAACAACTTCACCATTATAATAGGCCATATGGCCTTTGATTTTTCCGTTCTCGTCAACAGTTAGAATACGCTCATTTGAAGAGGAATAGGTTTTAGTAAAATCCGAAACATTGTCGCCTTTTTGAAAATGATTTACGGTATAACAAACATCGCTCTCATCATCTACGGAAAGAGAAGTATAGGAAGTCACATATTCATCTTGATAATCAAAATCAAGATCAGATAGTCTGTTCTTCATCGGATAAAGAAGATTTTGTCTTTCCTTTGACTGATAAACTTCCGAATAATAGTAAGTCATCAATTTATCTTTTACATTCTGAAGATTTTTGTTATCAGTATCAGCACCGTATTCTTTTTCCGCATTATAGATCTCGTTTGCCTTTTTGATAACATCCTTCACTTCTAAGGTAGAAGAAACAAGAGAGCTCGAAAACACATCATCCAATCCCTTAGAAGCGGCCTCATATTTTTGGATAGTTTCATTCATCATATCCATTTCGCCTTCTTCTTTTTCGACCGGATGACTGAATTTCAAGCTGAGAAAAGGATAAGATACATCTGTATCATTTACCTTTCTTGTTCCATCAATTTCCAATGTAATGGCGTTGACTTTATGGGTGCCAGTCAAAGAGTTATCAATCAAAATTTTGACATCACTTAATGTCTTCGGCAAAGAAAAATTCACCGAGAAGTTTCCTAGATTTGAATCTTCATAGATTGGAAAATTGAAATCCGTTTCAGAAACATACTCGGAATAGACGTTCTGGATTGCTTCCATTGCCTTTTTATTCAGTTTTATGGTTGTAAGATTGCCCTCTGTACTCGTTTCAAGAAAATTAGCAAGAATGGTTTGAAGGAATAGCATGCCATCTTTCGTGAACAATTCTTTTGAATCAATCGAATATCCAGGCACAAGTTTATTCAAAAATTCATCAAATTTTTCATTTCCAACATCTGCAGAATCATTAGCCAGAGACTTGATCAACATGCCCAATATTTCGTCAGCATAAGGCGATAAAAGCTCCAACAAATTCCCTTTGTTATATGCAAAAGGCTCATAGTCCGGATTTTGCTCAGTTCCAAAATTCCTTGAGGCAGTCAAATAAGTATCTGACTTTCCATAGGAATAAAAATCAAATCCGACAAACTGGTTGAAATCTTCTGTTTTAAGATAATCAGCAAAATCAGGGCAAAGCTGATTTGCCATAGCCTGGTAAATGGCATTGAAATTAACATCGTCAAGAGGAAGTTTGTCACTGTTCGGTATAGCTTCTTTGATATTATCTATGACCTCTTTGACATTAATAGATGAATGGAGAAATGTCTGATTTTCATCGTTTTCATCCTGATAGTGCTGGATGTCAAAATCAGTGCCAAAAGAAATCGGATTTTCATAGGTGTCATAGAGACTATAATCTCCAAGAGAAGTGGATACGGAAATGTCCCCTAAAGAGATACCCATGGAAAGCGGAATATTTGCCCCTTTTTTATAATCATAAGATTTAATATCATCTACAGCTGATTTCAGTTCTGGAAGAGATTCAATCAAAGTATTTACGATTGTAAAAAATACACTTTTTTTGACCGATGAATCACTCTTTAAAGAAACTTCGATTTTTACGTCCCCAACAGCCAATGCTTTTACAAGTCCGTTTTCATCAACGGTTGCTTTGCTCTCGTCCGATGATTTAAATACAAATTTTTCAGTTGCTGTTCCACTAGAATAAGCAGTCAACTGATTGGTTTCACCAATAGAAAGGTACTCCCGATCATCTTGTTTTAAAACAACAATGGCTTTCTTTGTTATCGTTTCTGTTGAAGGAACGATACAGCTTGTGCTCTGATTACAGCCCACAAGAAAAGATGAACATAATGTCATCAAAACGACTAGGGTATATTTTTTCTTCATTTGGAATACCTCCATGCTTAAATTTTAACATTCCTAACCGGGAATTCATCCAGCTTTTTAGAATCTATCGTTTTTTTCTTGTTGAAAGGACTTCATCAATATTTATTTTCACTATTTCGATGGTAATTATAAATCCCTGCAGAACGGATACCGGTGATTTTTCTAACAGAATCAAGGAAAGAATTGATTGCTTTAGAGTTCGCGTAATAAGTCAAGAGCAGAGTAATTTCATAATATTCGTTTCCTTCTGCATCCTTCTTCACTTCAGGAATCATTTCCTTGATAACCAATTTCCTTTTGGCTACTTCTTCTTTAATCGAGTCCAAAACTTGTTTTGAATAATCAGATGTCAGGTGAAAACAAGGAGATTTCTTATCCAGTTGTTTTTCAATGAACAGCAACACTTGCATTAAAACAAGTATCAAAAGAGTTACCCCTGTTGCTTCCAAAACAAACCCTGATCCACAAGCCATACCGATTGCTGCGCAATAATACAATGTTGCAGCTGTTGTCAATCCTTTTATATTGAATCCGTTTTTGACTATGGCTCCAGCTCCCATAAATCCTATACCACCTAGGATGCCGGCAGCAATTCTTGATGCATCATAATATAAGCTTTCAAATTGAGGATTTTCTTTTATCACCAACTTTATCGCAAATATAGATATTGTCATGATCAACGAACAAGCCACGGAAATAATAACATGCGTTCTTAAACCGGCAGGTTGTCCTTTCATCTCTCTTTCTAAGCCGATCATTCCAGAAAGAAATGCTGAAATCAGTGCTGTAAGCATAGTAAAACCAAATATTCCCCAGCTACCATAATTCAATAAGGAAATGAACCATGAATCCATATTATTAGCTCCCTATTTTTTTCGACAATTATATTATAATAGAAAAAACTCCGTATCTTCATACGGAGTTTAATATTCAATTTGGTGGAGCTGACGAGGATCGAACTCGCGACCTCCTCCATGCCATGGAGGCGCTCTCCCAGCTGAGCTACAGCCCCAAATTTTCGCCTGACTTCTTCAAGCGAAGATTATTATATTATCCATAGGAACTGTAGTCAAGTTCTTTTTTTATTTCTTATGGGTTTCTGCAAATACTTCCTGCAAAATTTCTTCTCTAAACTCATCAGTGGCAGAATAATCATCGATTTTTCCGGAATTTTCCTTTGCGAGTTCGTCTCTCAACACACAGGTGAGGACATCAATGGCCAAATTCTTCACCCCATCGTTGTTGATGATCAAATCTGCGTAATTGCTCGATGGTTGGATAATTTCGTCATACATAGGTTGGACCGTCGTAAAATACTGATTAACAATATTCTCATAGGACCTTCCCCTTTCTTTAGAATCACGTATCATTCTTCTTAAGAATCGTCTTTCCGAACTCGCTGAGATAAAGACTCTCAAATCACCAATATCTCTCAGTTTCTTGTCAACAAGAGCCATGATTCCCTCGACGATAACGATAGGGTTGGGTTTGACGATTTCGATTTTTTCTGACCTGGTATGCTGAACGAAATCATAAACAGGTTTTTTTATTTCTTGATCGTTTTTCAAAGCAAAAACTTGTTCTCTTAGAAGTTTCCAATCAAATGCTTTTGGGTGGTCGTAATTCGTTTTCACTCTTTCCGAAAAGGGTAGACTAGATTGGTCTTTATAATAGTCATCTAAGGTTATTCTGGTAACATTATCTCTACCGATGTTTTCAATTACGTTTGCCGTAACAAACGATTTTCCTGAGCTACTTCCTCCACCCACCAAGATGATTCTTGCCATATTGTTTCTCCTCTAACGTGGATATTTTATAACGGAATCAAACAATTATTAAGTTTTTTTCGAAGAAAGGCTTTCATTTTTGAAAGACTAGGATAAAATATATTTGCTTAATAAATTGGAGGTCAGTTACATTATGAAACTGAATAAGTTATTGGTATGTTTGGCATTGATTGGTTTGGGAGCTACATCCTGTACTCCGAGAAACAGATCCAATGGTGGAATTTGTGGTGGTGGAAGTACTGCTAGTGGAAGTAATACCGGTGAAAGTGGTGCCGGTGTCAAGTTTGATACAACTGATCCTTACAAAGGCGTTTTAAAGGGTCTTGATACAAGCAAGGCGATGAAGGATTACAAAGGAAACGTTACAAACAAGGGATACGTTGCTTCTGACAATGTCTGCTATGGTTGGACAGATTATACTGTTGAATCCTGGGGCGGTGCTAAATATGGTGTCGCAGTCAAATTGACGTTCAACGAATTAGGTTTGGTCGAAGATATCGAAATAGGTGCTCCTGCTGACGGATACACGAACTTCTCCTCCAACTATGGTGATGGTTCCATCATGGCTACCGGACAGGAAATCTATCTTACCAAATATTTGAAATCCGAAAGAGCAAACATCCTTGCCGTCATCAAAGGAAAGTCTGCGCCGGAGCTTTTGAGTGCTTTCGGTGGACTCAAGTGCGATGATTCTGGAGCTGAAGGAATGGAAAAGTGGAAGGTTAGAGAAGATGATACCTATGATTTCATGGGAACCGGAGCCACTCAGACAGATACTAGACTCCAGATTGCCATCTTCAACGCCTGTTTTGCATACGTTTCAACTGATAACGGATACAAAAAATATGATCCATTCTACAATGATGGCGCTTATCTTATCCCAACGGAAATGGCAGATGAAGCAAAAGCATTGATTGATGTTGCATCTGACACCGAAAAGAAGATTACAGGACATGCTTTAAAATTGAGTGATGGACTCTACGTCGGTTTTGCCGCCTATCAGGTTCCTGCTTGGTATTCCTACTATGGTGCAGGTATATTGGTCAATGTCGATACAGATAACAAAATCCAGGAAATCACCCTTGGATATCCAGTAGATGTCGGCAGCACCTGGCACAATTTCACTCCGTCTTACATTGCTACAAATCCTACTGCATATTGGAATTATGTCACTAATATTGAAGGCAACGTTGAAGGTCTTCTATTGGACCAGACTGTGAATCAGGAACTCATCAATAAAGTCAATAAGGCTTCCATGGTGATTCCGGAAAATGGTAAAGAAGGTGGAAGCCAAAGCATCGAAGGTGCACAGGATTTTGTCGAAGCAGCTGGTGCCACTCAAAGTAGCGCTCGTATGAATATGGCTATCTCTGCTGTACTTACTGAAATCCTCAACAACAAATAGTATTTCCCGAATCATAGAAAACTGCCTCTGTTTATGAGGCAGTTTTTTGTTATTTGTTTAATAATTTCATCCCATCCCTTTGATAAAGTCAGTTAGTATGGACTTATCATTTCTTTTTCGTTATAACTAAGAGGTAAGGAAAAGGGCTTTCACAATGAGAAAAATCACAATCCGAAGAAGTCAGGAAAACGAAGAGAAGCCGATTGATATGCAGGTTATCATAGATAACAAAGAGATTCCATGTATATTGAAGAAAGAAGATAAAGAAGTTACTTTCGAACTAAGTAACTCTGAACATACCATTCAGGTAGGTTTTATTTTTAGAGACAAAGAATACCGTTCTAACGCTTTCTTTTTCCTTGGAAAAAAGGACATTGTCTTGTTTATGAAAAAATCATCCAGCAGGATTTCGTTGACCATTGAAGGCAAATAAAAGAGGAAATTTTACAATGAAACTAGAAAACCAGATCTTATGGGAAGGTAAACCTGTTGCCGATGGAGATAAGCCACTTCGTAAGAAGATTGTGAAAGTAGCCAAGATGATTGGCGGCCCTTCTGGAATGCTAAACAAAATCGATGCCAATGCCCCTGAATATTATTCTCTGGCTGGTTCTGTAAGTGATACGGAATGCGATTTTCTCTTGTCGATGGGACTTAGAAAGATTCGAACAGATTCCTATATGGCTGAGAAGCTGAGATGGCCGATTGAAAAGGTACATGAAATCGCGGATCATTTAGGATACCTTGGAACAATCCGTACCGATCTTTGCAAAGATGGACACTATGAGTACTTTCTTCCTATTTTTGCTCCCGGTCTTTTGGAAATCATGGTAATTTCGCCAAACGCAAAAGATCATCCGGAAATCAGAAGAGCTTTCAACGAATATACCCACGATAGACTTCAAACCATGGCAAGTATGCTTCCAAATGGTTACGGATTGATGCGAGTCATTCCAATCAAACGCTCTCTTCCCAAAGGCGAACCAGTTGATGAACGTGATGATATTGAATACTATTTAAACAAATATGATCGTTTTTCTATTGGTCCCTGTTCTTGCAGAACCTGCCGAACCGAACTCGGTGAGGGATGCGGTCATCTTGCTGAAGACCGATGCCTGAAATTAGGAAAAGCTGCTGACTATTTCATCCGTACAAACAAGGATCGTGAAGTCACGAGAGAAGAAGCTAGAGAGATTATCGAAAAGTGCGAAGACGAAGGATTGATGCATTGCATTCCTTCCATCGAAGGCATCAAATACGGTAACACGACAGCCATCTGTGATTGCTGCGGTTGTGCCTGTTTTGGGTTAAGACCGGCAGAAGAATTCAAAACGAATGAAGCAGTAGCCTCCAATTATCGTTGCGAAATCAATTCGGATAACTGCGTTGCCTGTGGACGCTGTGTAGAAAACTGTCCAGTCAATGCAATCCGGCTATCTACCAAGCTGCCTTTGAAAAAAGAAATCAAACTTGTCATGGCGAAACCATTAGGTTGTAACACAGTCAAAGTAGCAAAATTCAATCATGACTATCGTTTCAACAGAAAAGATGTCTATGAAGAAACTGGAACCGCCCCGTGTAAGACTTGGTGTCCCGCTCACATCGCGGTACAAGGATATATCGAGAAAGCAAGTGAAGGCAAATATGAAGAAGCTTTAGAATTAATCAAAAGAGAGAATCCTTTCCCAGCTGTATGCGGGAAAATTTGCAATCATGCTTGTGAAGCACATTGTACTCGTGGTTCAGTAGATGAGGCAATTGCCATCGATGATATCAAAATGTTCATCGCAAGAAGAGATTTGGATCCAAAGACACGTTATATTCCCAAGAAGATTCATGATTATTCTGATAAAAAGATTGCCATTATAGGTTCCGGTCCTTCTGGTCTTAGTTGCGCCTATTATCTTGCACAACTCGGCTATGATATCACCGTCTTCGAAAAAGAGAGCAAACTTGGAGGTATGATGACTCTTGGAATTCCAAGTTTCCGCTTGGAAAAAGATATTGTCAACGCAGAAATTGATATCATAAAAGAACTTGGCGTCAAATTCAGAACCAATTGCGAAGTTGGTAAAGATGTCACAATTCCAGAACTTAGATCACAAGGCTATAAGGGTTTCTTTGTCGCAATAGGTGCACAACTTTCCCGTAAGCTTTCTGTTCCTGGAGAAGACGATAAGAGAGTTATCGGAGGAATCGATTTCCTTAGAAATGTAAATCTTGGAAATGCCGAAACGTTATCTGGGAATGTAGTCGTTGTCGGAGGCGGAAATGTAGCAATCGATGTCGCTAGAACAGCTCTGCGCCAGGGGGCTCAACACGTTGACCTTTATTGCTTGGAACAAAGAGAGGAAATGCCTTCTGCAAAAGAAGAAATCAAGGAAGCAGAAAAGGAAGGCATCGTAATCCACAATGGGTGGGGTCCAAAGGAAATCACTGCCACCGATGTCATATTCAAAAAATGTACACATGTGAAAGATGAAAGCGGACATTTTAATCCCGACTATGACGAAAATACCACAACAAACGGAAAAGCCGATTTTGTCTTAGTAGCAATTGGGCAGGCTTTCAATTATGGAAAACTCTTCGAAGAAAGCGAAGTAGAACTTTCCAGAAGAAAAACAGTCATCGCCGATCGTCTAACGCGTCAATCCACGGAGCCGGATATTTTCGTCGGTGGTGATATCTACAATGGTCCGAATTTCTGCATTGCTGCCATCGCAGATGGTAAGCAGGCTGCCATTTCACTGCATCGTTACGTCCAACCTGGTCAGTCCCTGGATGCAGGAAGAGACCATAGAGACTATTCTCAGGTCGATATCGATAATGTCCAATTAGGCGGTTTTGACAGAGCTCCTCGCCAAATCCCGGCTGTCGGTCCCGTGGATACCAAATCCTATAAAGACAATCGTGGCTATTTCACCGAAGAGCAGATCAAAAAAGAAGCTTCGCGTTGTTTGAAATGCGGACGTGCCATCGTAGACCCAAATATGTGTGTCGGTTGCGGTCAATGTGTTCTCCAATGTAAATTCGATGCGGCTCATCTAATTAAGAAAACGGCTATTTATGGAAAGGATTTTTCTTCGATGATGACTCAGGCAATCGGTCATACGCTTAAACGAGGTGTAAAAATTGCATTGAATGCCGTAAAACCGGAGAAAGAATAATAAAATGCATGAACTTGGTCTCTGTGGCGAAATCGTAGATACTCTTGTCTCTTTGAAAGAAGAACAGAAACTGAATCAGATTACTTCCGTGACTTTGCGTCTTGGAGAAGAGACCGCTGTCGTTCCCCGTTACATGGTAGAATGTTGGCCGGCTGTCATTGAGAATTCTCCTTTGCAGGGATGTAAACTGAAGATAGAAATAGTCAAAGCAACTGGCAGATGCCACGAATGTGACTATATATTCCCTTTAAAAGAAAATCATTTGAAATGTCCGAAATGCGGGTGTGAGGATTTTGATACGGTAACGGGATTCGAATACGAAATCTCTGAAATTTTGGTCAAATGAATTTTAAAAGTGAATCGGCTGAAATCTGGTTCACTTTTCTCTTGTTTTTATGTCAATTAATGACATAATGAAAGTATTATGAAAAAATTATATAAAATTATTTCCTGCCTATTCTTGGCACTGAACATTACTTCCTGCGATTATTCAAAAAGCAATACTGCTTCGATCAGCAAAGTAAACACAACCATTTCCTCTACCTCCGAAGATACCAGCAAAAAAACAAATTCGGAAAACAAGTCTTCTTCTATATCTGCCAATGGTTCTTCTGTAAAACCATCCACAGATTCAAAGTCTTCTCAGGCTACAGCCTCTTCCTCCATCTCCAAACCAAGCACAAGCACCATCAAACCGGAGGATTTGAAACCCTATTGGAACGGACTCGATTTTTCCACATACGGAAACACATTCCGGGGTGCATTACAAAAACTCATCAATAATACAGGAAACAAGACAATAGGATATAGCAACAACAATGCTGTCTTAAGTCAATCCGACAAAGCTCTAAATGGAGATGGAATTATCCCATTCTATCATGGAGAAAATGATTCCATAACCTCGAATTGGAATAAAGAACATGTCTGGCCCAATTCCAGAGGAGCTGGTAAAACAAAACTTGGTTCTGATCCCCATATGCTCCGCCCGACCGATTCCAAAGAGAATTCTTCCAGAAGTAATTATTTCTATGGAAATGGTCTTAACGACGGCGGCAATACTTGGGATCCAGCCTCTCTAGGCTATGAGCCAGCAAGAGGTGAAGCCGCTCGAATCATTTTCTATTGCGCGACAAGATACTTCAATACCTGTGGAACAGGTGGCACAAGCAACGGAAATGCAGCAATTGAGCTTTCGAATAATCCTAGGGACAACAAAGACCTTCATACGATGGGTAGGCTTGATCGCTTAGTGGAATGGAATAGAAAGTATCCCGTCACCAAACAGGAAATAAGAAGAAATGAATATCTATACAAACAAGGTTTTGGACGAAATCCGTTTATCGACCACCCATCATTAGCGGATTACATCTGGGATTCCAATGGAATAAGAACTTCAAAATTCGATGGTTCATGGACAACGAATCCTGGAGGTGATTCTAACATTCCCGATGTTCCTAGTCAGGAAACTTATGAATACGATATAGTCACCGATCTCAGCAAACTTAAAGATCCCGATTTTGTTTCCATTATCGGAACAGAATCCAATGTTTTTGCCGGTTTAAAAGGGCAAGCCAAAAATGAATCGAGACCATGGTATTTGGATTCTCAGACTGTAACTTATGACTCAGGAAAAATCCGATCCACCGGCGAGCTTACAAAATTCGAAATTGAAAAGAATGCCAATGGATTATATACCTTCAAAACCAATAATAGTTATTTGTTCCATTATATCGATGGCACCCACTATTCCATCGGGGTAGGCAAGGAACCGACGAATAACGGTTCGATTTATTGGGACTGCACAATGGACGTGGATGGTTCCGTTACTTTAAAAGGTGAACAAAATGTCTATCTAACCTTCCAATCAAAATACGGTACATTTTCAGGAAGTAAATCCTCTATCGATGCAATTCGATTTGTCCAATCGAGCAGGTAACATTTAAGTCCCTCTCACACCACCTAGCATGCCATTCGGCACTGGGCGGTTTCATTACTTTTAAGTAGTTTGTCTCTCTGTTGTTCGTAATACTCATATATGTCCACTAAACCTTTCTTTTTAAGTTTAGCAAGACTTATAGAATCTCTTACACAAGTTTTAGTTGCAACAAAATAATATCGATTTCTCATATAGGAAGTTTGTCTGATTAAGTCTTTGTTTATACCTGGCTTTTACAATCCCCGTTGTCTTTTGCCAGGGAATTTCCATTGTTTCCAAATGATTATCCTTGGCATTGTTTTGATGTGGGCTGACAGTTCCAAAAGAAATTTCTTCATATCGCCTATCTTAAAATAATTGACCCAACTTCTTGCGACTTGGTTGAGTTTTGTTATTCTAGTGTCAAGATCAATACTCAAGTTTCTTTTGCAAAGTTGTTTGATTTCCTTAGCAAGTCGTTCTTTACTATCTTTGTACGGTCTAGCCTTGGAAGTGCCATTAGAAAAGAAAAATTCAAAACCTAAGTAACGTAAATTATTAGGTGTTGTAATCTTCGTTTTAGTAGCATTTACTTTTAAACCCAGCTTTTCTCCCATACCTCACGATATGAAACTTGCAAGTCGCTATAGGGTTGTTCGGCAACTAACTCCCTGAAAGATTTTCACTTTAGATACATTACATGTCCGTCATACTGAAAATCACTCCTTGGACTAGTCCAAGGAGTGATGCATAACGATGGCACCCCCTTTTTATTAACGTGTCCTTGACAAAGGGTACACATTAGAAGAAAACTGTAAACAAACCGATTTTTTATATTTTCTTCTGCTTAATTCCTATACTTTGCGGCTGGATTATTTATCCAATCCTACGTAACATTTCATTATTCATGAATAGTCTTTGTTTGGGTAATCCCTGTGATTTCAGTTCTTTTATTTGTATTCAGTTGAATCTGGTGAAAAAACTTTTCGGAATCATTCTTACTTGGACTTTACTGATCTCAATCAATCTACAAGTAAGGCTGTCCCTAGATAATGGTTGGAACTATTGGGCAATTGTAATCGAAATTCCGATTACAATTGCCATGATACTTTGGTGCGTGATCCGCAAAAAAGAAAATGACTGAATTGCCGTCTCATTCATGACAATGGCAGGAACATTCAGCACCATCCTGCTCATGACATCCGCAGCAGTCTTCTTGGCAAGAGCAGCAATGATGTTCTTGTTCAATGACAATTTGTTCTCCATCAAAATCAAAGACAATGTCTTCCAAATCATCTTCATCCTCTTCGCTGATTGCAACATTGATTCCATTGACTTGAATGACTCGGGAATTATTTTCTTTTTTCCCTAAATCCAAATTCATAGTAAAGCCTTTTTCTGTACTATCCGTAGTCTTGATGATCAAAGTATCCGCCCCGTTTTTCGAAAGTAATTCATTCAATTGATTTCTGCATTCATCTGTGATTTTCATTTCTTTTTTCTCCTATTTTTATAGCACAATACTCTTATTCCCTTCGGAACCATTTTAATATGCATACTTCCTTTTTCACCACGTTCTCCGTCAATATCCCAAGCATCCTCACAATCCGTTTTCAAAACAATCTCATCAACAAGATAATGCGGTATTTTTTTACTATGAAAAAGAAAAGGAATCATTGCCAGAACCTGTGGTCTTTGTTTTGGAATATAAACATCAAATTTACCATCCTGGACATTCGAATGAGGATTAACATTATACCCTCCGACATGGGACGTATTCAAAATAATAAGAAACGGAGTGCAGAAATTTATTTTGTCTCCATTAGAAAATTGGGCAATTCCATGAATCTTAGACGTTCTGAACATTTGAGTGATTCCTAAGGCATAATAAGCTAGAGAACCTAAGTGTTTTTTCCCTTTTCGCGAGGTTAGATACGGAATATTCGACAAACCGCCCAATGCCATTGCAAACACAGAATAATGTGAATTGCATTTTAAAATATCAAATTGTTCGAAATATCCTTGTTTTACAATCTCCATACAGCGCTTGATATTTTTATTGATTCCATAATTCTTCGCAGCATCATTGCATGTTCCGGTAGGAAAAAAGCCTAAAATAGGAGCATTCCGCCGTTCTGCCAACTGATTAATTGCCAGGTTGATAGAACCATCTCCTCCAGAAATCAATAAATAATCAAAAGTACCACAACTTGCAAGGGTACGTTCTTTGAAATCCATGGCTGAGGCTGTTGTTACGAATTCGAATAATGGATCTAATTCCTCCAGATTTTTTTTGATATATCCGATTTGTCTTTTAGACAAACCTTTACCTCCGAATGAATTATATAAAAAGAGAATATGCATGGATTTATCATACAGGAAAGAGGAAAATAAAACAAATAAAAAGGCATATAAAAATCAGCAGGAACTGATTTGTCCTCATTTCATATAGAGTCGATATATGGTCATCGAACCTATTCTACTCGGAATCCATCAAACAACCATTTTCTGAATATAAGTCCTAAAATTGTCATTCACTTTATTTTCTTCTGACAATCTGGACATAATCCATATATTTCAGTGTTCTGATCTTCAATCAAAAATCCGGTTTCCTTCTCAATTTTTTTATTCACTTTATGATAAGGGCAGCCTTCGATAGGAACTCTTTTATGACAACATTTGCAAACAAGAATATGTTTATCCTCGTCTTTTTCCAAAGAAAAAACATTTTCTTTGCGTTCATTGACCTCAAGTTTCACCAAACCCTTTTCGGTAAAAGAATTCAAGGTACGATAAATCGTAGAAAGATTAATATCTTCATCGATAATATCCTTGGAAAGTTCCTCGGCGGTGCAAGGATAGTCTTTCTTTTCTAAAGCCTTATATATAGCAATCCTGCTTTTGGTGACTTTAAGGCCATGATTTCTGAATGTTTCTTCAAGCATGAAATTATTTTATATCGTTGGTCTTTACAAATCAATGAAATAGTAGTATATTAGTCCGCGTTATTGCAAATGCAAATGAATTGCAATTAGGAGGCACCAATGAAAAATAGAAAAAAATTATCTTTGTTTCTCTTATCCTTGTCTATGTTCCTTGTTTCTTGTGGGAAAAAGAATACAGCCGATTCAAATACGATTTATACGACTTTCTTCCCTATTTATGATCTTACGAAAAAAATAGTCGGAGAAAAATATGAAGTGAAATGTTTGACTCCATATGGACAGGAACCACATGATTATGAGCCAACAGCAAAAGAGATTGTCGGAATGAATTCATCTCCCGCAATTTTACTTAATGGCCTAGGATTAGACCAATGGAGTGATTCTCTTCCCGACTCACTGAAAAAGAAATGTCACATTGTCACAGAAAACATAAAAACAAATGAAATCAATGGCGTTCTTGATCCTCACGTCTGGCTTTCTGTCAAAAACACAATAAAGGAACTTTCGAATATCAAGGATATTTTTATAAATATTGATTCAGAAAACAAGGAATATTATGAAGAGAACTATTCTCAAGAGTTAAAGCGTTTGACAGATCTTAATCTAAAATACACGGATCAATTGAGCAAAGTAAAAAACAAATACCTCGTTGTCTCGCATGCCGCTTTCGGATATCTTGCCAGTGATTATGGATTGGAGCAAATCTATATCTCAGGTCTTGAGCCAGACGCAGCACCGACAGCAAAGAAAATGGAAGAACTGATTGAAAAAGTCAAAAAATACCAGGTTTCAACAATCTTCTATGAAGAAGCAGTAAGTCCTGATATCGCAAAGAAAATCGCCCAGGAAGCAAATATAAAGACGGATACATTGTATACTTTAGAAAGTATCGAGAAAGAAGATGACGGAAAAGTTGATTATGTTTCCTTGATGGAAGAAAATCTTTCCAAAATCGTTGAGGCTGGTAACATATGATTCAATTTGAGGATGTATCATTTTCGTATTCCGATTCATTTGTTTTAAAGGATGTATCTATTGATCTTCCTACGGACAAATTCATCGGAATCCTAGGTCCAAACGGTGGAGGAAAATCGACTTTTCTAAAGCTTTCATTAGGCCTTATCAAACCATCAAAAGGAAAAATAGAAAGAAACGTAGAGAAAATCAGCTATATTGCACAGACCACTTCCCTTTCTGATGGTTCTTTTCCTGCAAATGTCGAGGAGATAGTTTCATTGGGACTTCCAAGCTATCCTTCCTTTCTACATAGAAAAGAGAAAAAAGAAAAAGTCAGAAAAATCTTGGAAAAATTCAATCTATATTCCTTAAGAAAGAGGCTTGTGAACGAGTTGTCCGGTGGGCAGTTACAAAGAGTAAAAGTGGCAAAAGCGTTAATTAAAGATCCTGACTTCATCGTTTTAGATGAGCCTGATGCCGGCTTGGATGAAGAAACTCATAGAAGCCTTATCTCGTTGATTGAAGATCTTCATAGAAACGGAAAAGGAATTCTTTTCGTATCTCATCATCCAGAAGATCTTAAACAGGCAGATATCATCTACTTCATCGAAGACGGAAAAGTTCTTCCCTATGAAGAAGAGCTAAAAAGAGGACATCATCATGTTGACTTATAAATTCATGCAAGTTGCATTCGCCGTATGCGTTCTATTGGGTATCGCGTTACCTTTAGTGGGAAGCTTTGCTGTATACAAAAGACTTTCTTCCTCCGGAGACGCATTGGCTCACTCCTCTTTGGCAGGTGTGGCAATTGGTTTGGCCGCAGGACTATCTCCGCTTCTGATGAGCATCATCTGCTGTATCATAGCTTTTCTGGTCATTGACCTACTTAGAAGGAAGTTCAACAAGTTTTCGGAAATTGGGGTTTCTGTCGTCCTAAGTGCTTCAATCGGTTTGGCCGGAATCCTGTCAAGTTTCACCAAAGCCAACAATTTTGATGCCTATCTATTCGGATCCATTCTGACGATTACGGATACCGAATTGGTCGTAACTGCAGTTCTGGCAGTCGTAATACTGGCTTTTGTCATCATCTTCTATTCTCAGATTTTTTCAGTGCTTTACAACGAAAGCGAATCTAAAATTGATGGAATCAGGACAAATTTAATTTCTTTTGTTATGGATTTGCTTTTAAGCATAACAATCGCTATTGGAAGCAAAGTCGTCGGTTCATTGGTCGTTTCCTCTTTGGTTGTACTTCCTACTGCTATCGCTTTGCAATTGAAGAAAGGATATAAATGGACCATGATTTGGAGCGTCATCTTCTCGATTGCGTCCATGATTATCGGTCTAATTACCGCCTACTATCTCAATCTAAAGCCGGGTGCAACAATTGTCATGGTTGCAATCGGATTTTTGCTTCTCTTATCGATTGCCAGTCGCAGCCTATCCTTGGTAAAGAAAAAAAGGATCAAAAAGAACAAATAAGGTTATTGATTGAATCCTATGGGTTTCATCTTCATGAGCGAGGCCTTTAGGATTTTTTATTCCACATCATTTTCGTATCAAGTTCGGGAATATAAGTGATACAAATCGAAAAACACTTTTTTCTTTTACCTCGAGGCAATCCTGACGAAATCAAAGCAAAGTCCTTTATCGGAAACTGCAGATTCCATCATAGATGTCATTTTCGAAACGGATGGGTTCAAATATCATTCTCTTTTCTTTCGGCCAATGTAAAACAAAATATAACTGGACAAGAAGAATGCAAGAAGAAAAAGGAGTGCGGTAGGTATTCCGGAAAGGAAGGCAGTCTTAAATCCCGATTGAAGCAGTGACAGAATTCCACCGGCAGCAAAAGAAAGAACAAGACAACAGAATGAGGGAACAATAGAAAAAAGATAGATAGATTTTTTCGTCATTCCCAAAGAATACATGAGAAAGAAATCATGATGATGTCTCAGAAGAAGGAAATAATACATGTTGAGTTCGAAGAAAAGAAGAATGACAAAAAAGAAGACAAACAGGATGGAATAGGTGAAAGTATTGCTATATCCAGAAAAAGACAAATTCTGATAGGCCGTATAGTCTTTATTCTGATCCATGTAATTCTGCTCTACAGCAATATGATGCGTATAAATATAGAATGCCTTTTCAGGGATTCTTCTTTGTGTAATGACAACCATTGCTGAGTGTTTCGAAATTACTTCATATATTTTTTTCATGGAATAATCGGAAAGAACAATGTAATCCTTCAGCTTATTTTCCTCTGGCGCGTTATCAAGAAGCACAGTATCGACTCCCTTTGGAAATAGCGCGTTATAATCCACAATAAAGCTATTAGATTCAGCATTGTATAAAGGCTTCATGAAAGAATCAACATGGCAAGACGAATACATAGATTTATCCGAAACATAGAAGGTATCATCTTTGAATTCCAAATCTTCATAAGAAGGATGCTTCTTTTTAAAATAAGAAGCCGAAAACAGAAATTGATAATTAAACCGCATGTTACTGGCTTTCTCTTCTTTTGTCGATTCATCCGAATCATAATACAAAGATTGAACGATTTGGTAAGAAAAATTATCTGATTTTGAATACTTAAATAAAAAGTTTTCCGAAATAGTATTATCGATGATGATATCGTATAATTTTACGTCGTTCTTGATTAGCTGATGATTCTTGATCACAGTTTTGGAATCAAAGTTGACATTATCGTACCTGTCATATGTGGCTTGGTTGCAATAGAGATTATTATCATCCTTAATAGTTCTATAGCCTAAAATCAGAGGATTGGATCCGCAATCATAATAGCAATCCTCACCGAATTCCGAAAACAAATCGTCATTCGTCAAATTCTTATTATCGGAAAGGATTATGTATCCTTTATCCTTCATTCCTTGAGCCAAATTGAAATAACAGTCATTTGCCAAAGCAAAGCAACTGATAAAGACAAAAAATGAGAACAAGGCGGTACAAAGAAAGTGAAAGAATCCAGATACAAGCTTTGATTCTAGGAAGGAAATAGTCAATCTCCGTCTGTTAAGTCTGCATTCCTTATTTTTGACAGCTACTGAATGTTCGATTTTCCTTTCCTTGATAAGCTCGACTTTTTTATCTTGAAAAAGATAAATTTGATCCGCATACGTGTCAATAAGAACATCATGGGAAACAAGAACAACAAGATTTGTCTTAGATAGTTCCAAAATCCGTTTGATGATTTCTTTTCTATGTGCTTCATCCAAAGAAGAAAGAACCTCATCCAGAAAATAGATTCTCTTTTTAAGTTTTAATGCTTCCTCTAATACAGCAATTTCCTGTTGACCCTGAGATAGTTCCTGAATTCCTGTCCTTCCTTTCTTCTTTTCCTTAGAATAGATTCCCTGATTCTTTTCGACCGAAAGAAAAGAAATAAAATTCTGCTTTTGAAGAATATAACAAATATTGTCCCTTCTGAACTTTGATCTTATCGCATCCGATTCCTTCCGATAATCTACTCCATCGACCAGAACTGTGCCTTCATAATCTGTGTCGATAAAAGAGAGCATATTGAAAAACGTCGTCTTACCGCATCCGTTTTCTCCTTTTATAACGATAAGGCCTGTGGAGGGAAAACGTATTTCTTTTGTTTCGAAAAGAAGCTTATCACCAAACGTTTTCTTTATGTTTTTAATTTCTATCATGATTTAAGTCTGAGAAGGATATCTCCCTGCGCCATAGATTCGAACTTATCCAAATATGTCGTTGATCCATGATACGTATCCATTTTCAAATTGATTCGGATTGTATCAGGTAATTTATTGCTTTCTACCGCAAAACAACCATAGAAAGTAAAATTAAATGGTTTATCGTCGTCTTTTCCGTTTGTACATGGCCCAGAATACAATCCATTATCTATGGATGTAAATTTTTCTTCATATTTACCATCTTTCTCGATTATTTCAACTTTTGTATTATATTGGTATAATTGATCGAACTCTATCGTTTTGTTATTAGAGACATTTATTGTCGGAGTTTCCAAAGCAACCAATCTACTATCCATCTCTTTTAGCAAATTAAAATCATCATTTATTTCAAGCGCACTATTATAATATGAATTTGTGTATAAATTAGAACAATCTTGAAACTTGCCTCCTTCAAAAGGAGCCAATACGACGTCTACTCGGTTATAAAAAGATTGCTTATCGTTATCTGCCGAAGATAAAGAATACTTGCTATCATGGGGATCAACACCACGCAAATATTTAAAATCTCTAGTAGCATAATGCGAATCATAACTAGGGCACTGATAACTATTCCCTGTATATTCAAGCCCATCAAAAACAGCATTTATGTCAATATAATTCAAAAATCCAGAATGACAACCATCAAACCAATTGCCAATACCACCTTTGTATTGAACTCTGTTATTCACGTAAATATCAGCTTGATACAGCAGAACATAACCAGGATGATAAGTTGTAATCAATTCGGTAGGTTTATACATTTGATAAAGCTCATAATTAAAAGTAAGAGAAGCAACTGGCAGTTTCTTTACATTAGATAATGTTGTTATTTTTTTACTTGAAAATCCTACAATTTGTTTTTTGCACATGATAGAACCATGTTTGATTTTAGAAGATGCATAGATAAAATTAGAAGATGAGGCACTCATCAACAAAACCGATAAAGGCAAACAAGTCACCTTCTTCGTTATTTTCATTTTCATTCCTCCCTTGATATTATCATTTTACATCAATAAAATATTCGAAAGAGGCACAATATCAATGAAACCGTGTCAACATATCAGTCATAGATATCTTGAAACAAAAGAGGATATTTTCCACTATCTTGTCAACTATCTTCAAAAACACAATGAAGAAAGTATCAGCGTCAGCAGAATCTCAAAAGAAGTAAAGATTCAAAGACATACCTTCTATCATCATTATAAGAACTTAAGCGATCTTTATATTGACTTCATCCGTTTTGTCCTTGATGGAATGATTGCATTTATGAACAAAGAGAGAATAATCGAACCAGAAATGAGACTTGGGTATTATCTCGATTATCGTTTTATGAACAAAGATATGATCATCTCCGTCCTGAAATTGAAACAATACAAGGATTTCTATTATTCTTCTGTCCTCAAGGAAATCTTCAAATTTTCTTCCTTATCTGATTTCCAATCTCGGATTCTTATCCATTTTTTAAAAGAAATAGATAATGATTGGTTAGGACAAAACAAGAAATTATCCTCTTCTTCAATTTATGGATTCATGAAATATGTTCTTGAGAATCTATAGTACCAATCATGCACTTTAATTTTATAGTCATTCATTAAAATTCAAGAGATATGTCATTCTTACGGACACACGCAACTTCTGTTATATCGGAAGTTCTGACCTATAAAGTCACATTCATTATTCGTCGCTATTTCTATGGATTTTATTGTCACAGGTCTCATCCCTTTGTACCCCGTCTTTCCATTCTAAATATGATAGACTAACATTATCCCGATTAATTAGAGGCTTACAAAATGAACAAACTAAAAAAACTTTTCCTCTCTTACCTATTCAAAAAAGAAATCGGATTCGATATTCTCTCCTGTATCATCCTTGCCTTGATGAACTATTTTCTCATGTGTCTTACCTATGACAAGAGCAAATTAGATTCTTTGTCCCTGGAAGACAGCTATACTTACAGTATACTTGGGTTGAATGGAATCACAATACAGTCTTACTTTTTCCCTTTTATAGTACTAATATTCGTGGTTCTTTTTACTGAAATCCTGTATTCCTTTCTTTCGCTTTCAGCTATACAAGAGAACTATTTTTTGCTTAAAATCAAAGGATATAAGAATATAAATAGGACGATATCCTTGTTCCATCTTTTAAAAAACATCTTTGTATGTTCTTTTGCGCTTTTGATTTATACAATTCTATATGTTATTCTGAATTCAATTTTTAAAACGGCCATTCCTATCTTCACTTTCTCCGTTTCAACAATCTATCTTGCTTTTGCTTATCTACTCTACAGCCAGTTCGTATATTTGATTCTTTTGAAACTGAAATCAAAGCCGCGACAGTTCCTTAAATTTTTAAGGAAGAAATACTAAAAACAAATCCAGCCTATCTTTGAAGGAATATCAAATGAAAAACCATCTCCGTCGTTTTTCTAAAGTTTGAAAGAATTCAGGAATGGTATAA
>DHKM01000028.1:0-6721 GCA_002404835.1 Caryophanales bacterium UBA4694
AACTGGATTCCGGAGATATCGGATAGTCTTTGCTTTGGGATTGAATTCCACGTAATGTCATTCTTCAGAAACATTTTTAATTTAATGTGGATTCCCTAACCAGAGACACGGTCGTCTTCATCGTCTTCGTTCCGTCGGAAACCGTAGCATTGTCACTTGTACTTTCGGTAGCATATAAATTTTCATCTTTGCTGTCTCCGACCTGAATCAATTCTTCATTATCGTCTATGGTTGATATAGTTGTGGATGATTCGACCAATTCAAGGTGGCTGAACTTTTCGGATTTTTCTTTACTGAAAGCATTGATTTCCTCTTGCGAATAACCCATACGGATCAATTTACCGGTAAAATCCGTCTTTATGTTTTCCGTTTTGGTTACGGGTAGAATTAAGGAAGCCACTATCACAGATAAACTCATTAGATTCATTTTGGATGAACCTCCTTTACTTTCCTACTATTTTAGTCTAAACTAACTTCTTATGCAATTTACACAAAAAGAAATTTGTAAAGATAAGGATTTTGATCTGAGGGATGAGATTGTCCGTTTTTCTTTAAAGACGATAGAGGAAAACAGGTTCTGTGTAAAAGCTATCTGCAAGGGTATGTCTATCAGCAGGGAAGCCTTCTATTATCATTTTCCTAAACGTAAGGATCTGATTATGGCCTGTGTTTCTTCGTTTGTGGTACAGGATTTACTTGAACGTACGTTTCGGAATGTCGTTTCCTATGTTTCGTTCCATCTTTCTTTTTTCCGTAGGAATCTGGATGATAAGGGAGTAAGGGAATTCTTTTCCCTTCTTGTCTTTTTGCTGAACGGCATGTCTGAGGATTGTGGGAATCTTATGATGGGTTACTGTTATTTGCTTCTGTCTGATTCTTCCGTTACTGCTTCTCGATTCGAGAAAAAGATGACCGGGATTTTCTTAAGACTTGGATGGGATTGCTGTTCTTGAATTGTTTTGTCGTTCTTTTTCCCTTATAATGGGGTCAGTATCAAAAAGAGGGAAGATATGGGAAAGATAAAGAATGAGAGATTTGTGCTTCGGGATGATGTGTTCCATACTGGGGATTATGAGCTTTTCCGGTATCATAAGAAGAGAGACTGTTTTCGTGCGGATAAGGTCTTGTCTTTGAATGATGAGACAAAGAGGTTGTTCTATGGGGAATTCATCTCTTTGTCGATGGAAACGGATATGGATGGCCGGCTTTCGGTTGTCTCTGCCTGTCGTTTTGTCTCCGGAAAGAAGAACGATGGTTTTTTTTTCATCACAAAAAGCAGGAATCCCAATGCGTATGCGATGAAGAAGTATGGTCTGAAGAGAGAGGATTTCCTGGCCGGCGATGATGATCTTGATGTGGTTTCTAGACTGAGTGCTTTTTTCGGAAAGACGGAGCATGTCCTTCTTTTCGATGCCAAGTGTGTTCTGTCTCTTATGGATGCCTATCAGCCGGCTCTTCATTTTGACTGTGTGGAGCTTTTTCCTCTTCTGAGGATGTTGTATCCGGATTTTTCTTCCTATGCTCTGGATTTCCTAGAGGAGAAGTTTTCTATTGTTAGGGATCCTCTTGTCCGGGAGAGTGATGCGATTTCGATGGGAGAGGTTTTCCTTCGTATCTGTTCTTCTTCCGTGATACCGGAAAAGAAGAAAGCAGAGGATCGTTTGGTAAAGGACGAAACGAAAAAGGAAGTGCATGAGAAGGTTCAGGAAGATGGTTTTGATTCCAATCTGAAATCGATCAAAGATTCTGCTCCTGCTTCTTTTCTTTCTTCTCCGAAGAAGGTGGATCAGTTTGACAAGGATGGAAACTATATCAAGACATTTTTATCCATCGGTCAGGCTTCCAAGGAGACTGGGGTCGGGAACAAGGAAATCCGGATTGCCTGCAACAGTGAGAAGATGAAGAAACTGAACAAGGGATTCCGTTTCCAGTGGAGCAAACAATAAGATCTGGTTTCATAAAGGATGGCTGTTATTCTTGGAAGTAATGTTGTTGGTAAGTTGGATTCTTCTTTTCGTCATATCTTTAATGGGATATGCCCGTCTGCCTTTTGCTTTTTCCTTTCTTCCGTGGTAAGATGATTAAGCAAGGAAAGCCGTTTTAGGGATTTGAACCCCCCTAACTAGTTACTTGCTATAACTAGTAATCGGATAGCCTCATTACTGGGAGACCGCTTCTAGCGGTCTTTTTTTCTTTTGGAAAAGAAGAAAGAAACAATAATCGTTGCAATAAGAAGGATGAATATTTCTTTTTAGCCTTCCACTGGTTGACAATTTTCTGGTTGGTTGAATTTTCATAAATGTTGATTGCTTCAAGTTGTTTGATTTCAAATTGGTGTCCACTGTTTAATAGATATAAAATCTTGGATTTTATTTGAAGGTTGTAGGTTTAAGTTATAGTGTTCTTTGTGTTGTAAGGTGAATCGATGCGAAACGAAAACATTGAAAATTCAAAGGAATCATCGGTATTGGTGCGATAAGTAAAAGCCTGGATTTTGATTTTCAGGCTTGTTTTAGTTCGTTTTTCTTTTTGCGTAGATTCGATTGGCGATTGTCAAGTAGAGCAATAGGAATGCTGTAGTGATGAATAGTCCGGTGGATACGTCGCTGAGGAAGTGGGCTCCGTACTGGATGCGGAAGAAGGCAACGAAGACGGTGTAGATAAGGGAAATCAGAAAGAGGGCAAGGTCAGAGTGTTTGAAGGGATGTCTGAGGACTTTGGAAAGAAGAGGAAGAAGGAGTGTTACGGCTGCGGTTGCGGTGTGTCCGCTTGGGAATGATTTGTGATAGTCGTCATGGAATTTGAATGGTTTGAAGAGATAGATAGGAGAGAAGGTTTCTCCTTTGGTATTCAGCGTGGAATCGATCAGGTATCTGTATCTTGGACGGCAGGCGAGTCGTTTCAACAGTTCGATGACTAGTGTAGTGTCTGGGTGAGCATCAGTCCGAGAATCAGTACTCCCATGAGGATAAGGTATTTCCTATCCTGGCTTTTGATTGCGTAGAAGTAGAGAGCGATGAAGAACAGGGATATGGCTAGGGAGATGAGATAACTTACAAGGGGTTGGAAGGTGATTCCGTAGGTGACGTCCCTGCTTCTGTTGTTTATGATGTGGTGTGAGATGTAATAGACCGAAAGGCTGAAGGTGAGAATCAGAATCAGGACTGCCAGTGCTTTCAGACTTTTCTTCTTGGATGGGAAGAGCGCCTTGAAGAGAGAGACTCCGCCTAGAAGTATCATGGTGAAGCTGAAGGAGAGTCCTAAGGTTTCGACAAAGCCTCCGACTGGGGATTTGGTATCGACGATGGCTTTGGACAAGGGATAGTCGAAGAAGGTTCCGATCAGAATAAGAACGAATGAGACGGAAAGGAGAATCAGGTACCAGAGAGGGTTTATTCCTAACCCGTCTTTCTTCCAGGAATGTTTTTCTTTTTGTTTGTTCATAGTCTTAAGTTTAATGGTTTGTTGACGATAAGACAATGTTTTTATTGGTTTTGTTTTTGGGGAATGAGAAGGGTTTGGAGGGATGATTCTGTCTTGATATTTTTGCATGTTTTGGATGATTCGTTTCTGTAATACTCCGAATCCAATAGGGAGGTGGGAAGTTTGGATCATATTAAGATTCTCTTTTATCTGGATGTGCGAGAAGCTGTTGTATTATCGGATTGTCTGGTTATTTGAACAAAATTTAACAAATTAAAAAAACAGTTGAAACTTTAATTTTAAAAAGCTATAATTTCAAAAAAAGGAGGCTGATATGAAGAAAAAGCAGAAGTTGAAATTGTTGACGACTTTAAGTCTTTGTTTTTTCATGCTTAGTTCTTTTACTTCGAAGGATGAAAATGGTGAAGACCTTAGCCAAAGCAGATTTGATTATGAAGTGGAACGATTGGATGTGGATTTGGACAGAACTGCTGCCGTTGGTTCGGAGGCGGTTGATTCGGAAAACCAATTATCTGAAAAAGATTGTCATTTGATCCAGGAATTTATCTCGATTGGGGAGGCTGGTATTGAACTGGATGATAGGGTTTGTTCTGTAATGCCTACGAATGATGATGGACTTCCGATAAAGGCGTTTCAAGAGAAAAGCGGATGCGGTTATCAGAAAGGAAACAGCGTATATTTCCATAATTATCAAACGTTGGATTTTGTTTCCGATAATATCGGTTTAATGAATGAAATGGTTGAAAATGGTTATGGAAAGATTGATAAGGATGGAATGCTCTTAATTGAATCATCGGATTTTATCCAGCAGTCCTTTTTCATGAATTTTAAGATTGGGTGGTTCAAAATGTCGTTCCGTACTAATTATTGGGGCACTGCTTTGTTTGGAACATTTGGTCTTCTTGTCAATTTCGATAATATCAGAGATATGAATGCATTGTTTGATGCGGATGCTTCTGAACTCGGACATTGTTTTCAGTCGGTTGCTTGGGATTTGATTAGCGAAGGGGAGTCTTATTTTGGAAATGTTATGCTTGATTCTCTTACCGAGGCTGTGAATACTGTTGTTGAAATAAAAAAGATTGTGCTTTGTTCGAATTGGATTGGGAGACTTGTCATGGTGGTGAAATATATGTTAGGGCGATATCTTCCGGGATTGCTTAAAGGGCTTGTCATGGTTCTTGGCTCTGTTTTTTATCGATATGGTACAGATGTGGAAATCGGGATTTGGTGGAGTGATTATGATGTTCTTACTTGTTCGGTATATTGATTGTGACTAAAATGAATGGTATAGAAATTGGAGCGGAAGTGTTTTTCTTTCTTTCTTTCTTGATGATTTTTCCTTTTTTTGTTCTTGAAAAGCCTGCTTTTGGTGGAATTAAGAAAAAAGGTAGGTTTGATGATTTTAAAGGTTCTTTTGTTTTACAGGGAATCCTTTTCCTGGTTGGATTTCTTTTTTCGTTGATAGGATTTGTGCTTGTGATGGTGTCTTGTATTCATGGAAGCCGATTGAATGAGTCTTTTTCTCTTTTGGGTATCATGATGGTTTTTGGGATTCTGATTGGAATTGTTTTAGGTATTTTTTATTGGTTGAAGGTTAGGAAACCTTATTTCCTTCGAAATTTCCTGCAGGAATTCAGTCAATATGAAAGAGACTTGAAATCATCTCCGGGTGTCTTACGGGCATCTTATCTTCAATGGATATTCGTTGGCCCATTTATCTGTTCTTTTTTTGGACTTGGATCTGCGGTTGGAATATTGCTTTCTTGTTTTCTATGAAATGGATTTGTTCTTCGTTTCTGTCATTGATGGTTTTGCTTTCATCTTGTGGTCAGAAGGTTACAATACCATGGTATTTGGACAAAACCAATTCTTATGTTTTGCTTGATTTGGACAGGAAAACGGAAATAAAGGTCGGTGTTTTGGATTCTGGATTCTATTCACCGTATCAATGTCTTTTTAGGGACGAAACGATTGTATATGGTTATGATTTTATTGATCAAGATGATTGTCCGGAAGCCGAATATAATCTACATGGATCATTTATCTCTTATCTTATTGCTGGAGCAGATTACCTAGGGTATAGGGGAATCGACTCAAGACTAACTCTCCTTCAAATTCGAGTTTTTGATGATTCAGGAAATACGTCGGTGGAGAAGATCCTTAAAGGAATGAATTATGCTATTGATTCTGGATGTTCTGTGATAAATATGAGTTTTGGCTCGGAATTTGTCGATTCTGATATTCAGAAGTTGATTTCATCCCATCCGGAGCTTTATTTTGTTTGCAGCATAGGGGATTCAAATTCTGACTTCTCTTTGTTTCCGGCTTCTTTGGAAGATACATTGTCTGTTTGTGCAATGGATGAGAAGGGAAAGCCGTATTGTTTTTCGAATGCACCATCGGAAAAGGATATCAAAGTCCCTGGCGTCGTTTTGGACATTCCTAGCGTGAATCAGGAGGGAAAAATCATTCACACCCGTATTTCGGGTTCTAGCTATGCTACAGCGGTTCTTTCTGGAATTATAGCGTCTTCATTGCTGTCCGATTCATTGAATCAAGAGAACCTTCGGCATAATAATCTGTACATTTATGATTGTCTGGACTGTCGTAAATTCATAAAGCGAAGATGATTGTTGTCGGTTTTGGCTGTGTAATGTGTACCCTTTGTCAAGGACACGTCAATAAAAAGGGTGTACCATCGTTATGCATCACTCCTTGGACTAGTCCAAGGAGTGATTTTCGTTGGCGGAACCACGGCCACCTCATAGCTGGGCTGGCTGAAAAGATACTTCCGGTATTCCA
This sequence comes from Caryophanales bacterium UBA4694, assembly GCA_002404835.1. GTDB lineage: Bacteria > Bacillota_I > Bacilli_A > RFN20 > CAG-288 > Enterosoma. The sequence continues at coordinate 6,250 of DHKM01000028.1, forward strand.
CCGGTGTCTTCCACCTCAGCCCCCACTGGCATCTGTGGTTGTTGTAGTAGTCCATATAGTCGCCGATTTCCTTCTGCACCTGTTCGTACGATCTGCATTCCTTCAGATGCATCTCATCCTTTGCATGTCCGAAGAAGGATTCCTGAGGTGCATTGTCCCAGCAGTTTCCGCGTCTCGACATCGACTGGATGATATTATGCTCCGACAGGTATTTCCGGTATTCGCGGCTTGTGTAGTGGCATCCCTGGTCGCTGTGGATCATGAAGTGTTCCGGAAGCCAATCGACCTTGTCAAGCTTTGCAAGCATCGACAGGACGAGACTGAGGTCGATCCTTTCGGATACGGTCCAGACGATGATCTCGTTCGTGCTGGCATCCTTGACCGTGGAAAGATAGCATCGTCCGTTGCTTCCGTAGTAGATGTAGCTGATGTCAGTCAGAAGGTGCTGTCCCGGCCTTGATGTCCTGAACTG
>DHKM01000028.1:6775-7228 GCA_002404835.1 Caryophanales bacterium UBA4694
AGCTTGTTTGCGAATACGGAATCCGTCTTCATCGCCTTGGCCATCCTGCGGAGCGGATTGGCCTTGCGGAGCGGGCATACGATTCCGATGTCCTTCATGATCCTCCTGATCTTCTTCAGGTTCATCACGACCGCCTTTTCCTTGGCCAGCGTCATCTTGATCTGTCTTGCGCCTTTGGCCCTGCCCATGAAGTCATATGCCCATTTCACCAGGTTCCTGTCCTTCATTTTCTCCGATGATATCGGCATTTGCAGGATTCGGATATGGTTGTAGTATCCCGATCTCGAGACATGCAGCTCCCTGCACATGAACCGGATGTCCACGTTTCTGTGGCTTTCGGAGAACTTCCTTATGAATTCGAATTTCGCTTGGACGGGGATTTCTTCGGCTGGTAACGTCTTTCCAGCCATCCTAGTTGGCGTAGGAATTCGTTCTCTTCCCTAAGCCTCAGTA
>DHKM01000028.1:7280-7740 GCA_002404835.1 Caryophanales bacterium UBA4694
GCGATGATTTCCTCATGGGAAAGCTCCCGGCTCCTCGGCCTGCCTCCGGAACCGGGATGCTTCGTCTGGAGAACCTTTCCCTTGCCGTAGGCGGATCTCCAGTTCTTGTAGGCTGCATGGATCCTGTCCCATCCGATCATGTCGATGTCGAATCCGGCATCGGTGAATGTCTTCCTGAGAGTCTTGGTTCCGTGTCCGACGTTCGAGATGCATTCCTCCTTGAACTCGGCTCGGTAGAAGATGTACTTCTCGCTTACGGATTCGACGTTGGGATTCTTCCTCAGGATTTCGATTTCCTTTTCCGTGAATCTCTTCTTGCTCATGTCTTTCCTCGCTTTCCGGACAGACGGTTTTGGGATGTGAAAAGCAGTCCTACTGTGGACATATGTCAGTGATATTATCTCATACCGACAATCCACAGTAGGACTGCTTTTTTGTTGTGTGACGGGCATGTCATATA
>DHKM01000051.1 GCA_002404835.1 Caryophanales bacterium UBA4694
TAGTTTTCCAATTAACCAAGGATAAGTTTAATTGTTGAGGGGGGATAAGGCAAAGGTTTTCTGCTTGAAGTGAATTGGTTTGTGTTTATTCTGCTTCCTGGTAGTCTTCGATGGTTTGGTTCCAGTGGATGGTCATGTTGTTGTTTTTGTATGAATCGTGACATTTGTTGTTTGGATTGTATAGTTCGTCCCATGCTTCACTCCGGTTTTCCGGCTTGGTTGCTGCTTCTAGGTAGAGATCGAATGGGTTTTCCGGACACCAGAAGACTTTTTCTTTCAGTTCAGTTACTGAACTGGGGATGAAGACTTTGGATGCATGGGTATAGGAAAAGACATAGCTTCCTATGGATTTGATGGTTTCTGGGATTTGAATCTCGGCAAGACCTGAACATCCGCTGAATGCCCAGTCATCGATTGTTTCGATGTTTTCTCCGAGAATTATTTTTGTCAGGTTTTTACATGTGGAAAAAAGACTTTTTGGCAATACGGTTAGTGTGTTTGGAATATGGGCTGTCTTGATTGCTGTATAGCCTAATGCGCCGTTTCCTAAATAAGATATGGAATCGTATAGGTCTATTTTTTCAAGCTTGTAACATTTGCAAAATGAACGATCGCCGATAATTTTTATGCCGTCTTTAAGGGTCACGGCTTTTAGATTTTCACATTCATAGAAGGAATATTCACTGATGACGTTAAAACCTTGCGGAAAGACGATGGATTCTATGACTTTTGATTCTCTGAAAACGTCCATGCCAATGGCTTTGGCTGAACTGTTGAGAATGAAATCGGTCTGGTTCTTGTTTTTGAGTCCATCTATGAGAAAATATGGATTTTTGTTATCTCCTATATACTGAAGTCCGTTTTCATCTCTGACGTTAAGACCTGATTCTTCAAAACAGTATCCTCCGTATTGGCATGGTTCGGGGAAGGTTACTTTCTTCAGATTGGTGCAGAAGGAAAAAGCTCGTGATCCCAGATATTCCAGACCATCCGGAAGGACAACGGATGCTAGTTTTGTACAGCTTTCGAATGCGAATTCTTCGATTCTTTTTACTTTGTCAGGAAGGAGGATGCTGGTCAGACTTGTGCATCTGAAAAAGGCACTTTTGGAAATCGTTTCGAGGTTCTGCGACAGTGTTACATCGGTCAGATTTGTACAAAAATCAAAACATTGTGTGCTGATTTCTTTTACCTGATCCGGAATCTTTATGGAACGGATTGCCGTTTTTGAAAAAGCGTCTTGTTTTATTTCTTTTATTGTATTGGGGATTGTGATTTCTTCCAGCATTTCACATCCGCTGAAAAGGCCGACTTCTATTTCTTCCAATTGGCTTGGAAGAGTCACTTTTCTCAGCTTTTTGCAGTCCATGAAGGCACATGAATCGATTTGTGTAACGGAATCAGAAATGTTTATTTCTTCTACATCGGTTTCTTCAAACGCATTTTCTCCGATTTTGCGAATGCTATTTGGAAATTCTATTTTTGTGACATGGAGATAGGAGAATGCATTGGGGAGGATTTCCGTTATTTCAATATTGTCATGGACATTCGGAATTCTGATACTTGTCGGAACGGTTTTCGCATCTTCTTTTATTTTTATTCCATAGCTACCATCTTCCAGTAATTCGAAGGATAGATAGTCTTCTTCCGGTATGGAGATGGAGGAAAGTGAAATACTTGGCGAGGTTTTGATGGATGGTGTCGTTTTGCTATTTGCTTTCTTTGGTGTCTTTGGATACGGAATATTGGATGGAATTAGTGCTTGATATGCTGTTCTGCGTATTTTTAATTGATGCTGTATTGCTGTTTGGACTGCAGGCTGTCGTGAAAAATAAGATGGAAAGAAGGCCAATGTGTTTGACTTTTTTCATAGTATGCTCCTTTTTGCTCGATTATATCAATGAAATTTTCTTTTATGCAAGCGCTTGCATTAGTTTGATTGATTGTTTGCCGTTTTTTTAAAAAAAGGAACCTAGTTGAACTGATTTAAGCATAAACACACAGAATTGTTTTGCGGCAGGCATAAATTTTGTATATAAGTCAACAATTTGTTTGCTTTTCTTGATTTTTTTTGGAAATGATTGCATCCAAATCAATTGGTTAAAAATGTGAAAACGATGTCACAATATGGAAGGATGTGATTCTTTTGAATGTCGGATAAAAATGAAATCTCCGAAAAAATTGGGAAAACATAAAATTCGTTTCTTCTTTTTTTGGTTCTTTAAGTATCCGATAGGAACAACGATGACACCGTCTTTTCTTCGGTATGCGTAATTTCCTACTCCGGTCAAGACCATCAAAAATTAGGGAGAATTCATTTTGCCGGTATCGATTTTCGATTCCAGGGCTTTTAGATTTTTGGCGCCTTCTTCGATGAGCGTATCACCGCCGAGTTTGATTTCGACAAGACCATATTTTCCGTCTCTTAGGTGAATGACAGCATCACATTCAAGACCACTTTTGTCACGATAATGGTAGACTTCTCCGTTCAGTGAATCGGCATAGATGCGGAGATCTCTGACGCATAATGTTTCTAGAAGGAAACCAAATGTATGAAGATCGTTCATCAGGTCATTTGGTCCGACTCCCATTGCGGCAACGGCAATGGAAGGGTCGATGTAATAACGTGTTTCGGATGAACGGATTGCCGTTTTTGATCGTAGGTTTGGGTTCCAGGCTGGCATATCTTCGATGACAAAGATTTTCTTCAATGCCTTAAGATAACTAGCGATGGTTTCTTCGTTGATGGAGGATTCATCATTTTTTGAGATATCTTGTACGAGGACCGTATTCGGAATCTGAGTCCCTTGGTTTCTGGCATAGGAACGCATCAGACGCTTCACTCTTTCCGGATTCTTTTCTATGTTGTCTGCGCGATTGATATCCGAATGTACTACTGCGTCATAGTAATCGTATGCCTTTTCCAATGCGATTTCGTTTCTCATATCGATTGCCTGGGGCCAGCCACCTCTGCATATTAGAAATGCCAGGCGGTCGAATGTGAGTTCGGAAAATCCTTCTATCTTTTCTTCCTTGTCAAATAGTTCTTTTAAGCTTATGGTACCGGTTGAATCTTGGGATTCATAAAGGCTCATTGGCCTCATTCTTAGCCATGCAAATCTACCTGTTCCGGAATGGGTTAGTTCTTTGGTGTCAACAGGTACTGCTGATCCTGTCAAAATAAACTGTCCGGTTTTTCCACGATGGTCTACTTCAAAACGTATGGCATCCCATAGCTTTGGGGCAATCTGCCATTCATCTATTAGTCTTGGTGTCAATCCTCTAAGGAGCTGGTCTGGGTTTGTTTCGGAAATTGTGATGTTCCTTGCTTTGTTGATTGGATTGTCAATATAAATGACGCTTTTGGAAATTTGTTCTGCAGTTGTTGTTTTTCCGCACCATTTTGGTCCTTCTATGACAACGGCCCCTTTGCCTTCTAATTTTCTTCTTAGAATATCATCTGCGACTCGGTTTCTATATTGCTCATGTCTTGATGCTCCTTCGCAGGTTATTTGTGACATGTTCATTATGCATGAAATTCTAAATGGATAAAATATCGTTCCGACGATTGGCCAGATATCATTCCGACGATTGGCTTCTTATAGAGACGAATCTAGCAGGTGAATGGGTTATGGCAAATAAAAAAGGCTGGCCTTTCTGCACTTGCGGAATAAGTCAGCCTTGTTTTCTTCTAATAGGCGTTGAGGAGCTGGAAGGATACTTTCCTTCCGATGTTGAAGACGGAATAGACGTCCTGTTCTTCGATGTCGCGGTTGAGGGAGGTCAGGTAATCCAGGGTGCAGAGGATCTGGTTGGCATAGAGATTTGCTTCGATGGGTGTGGAGTCTCTGTGTTCCGTTTTGTACAAATCGGAGAGATCCTTCAGGAAGTTTCCTCGGATGTCTATTTCGTTGTCCTTGATCTGGATGATATTGGTATAGTCGATTCTTATGCGGTTGATGGTATAGAGGTAATTCTGGATGTCGATCCGGTTATCCATGATGAACAGACTTTCCTTCATCTCCTCATAGAGGTAATGGTAGGCCTGCTTTAGGAGGTCGTACTTGTCGATGAAGTGTTTGTAGAAGGTTCCCTTGGATACCTGGGATTCTTCCAGGATATCCTGGATGGTGATTTTTTTGAAATTCTTGTAGGCAATGAGATCGAAAAAGGACTGGATGATGAAGCTGTGGGTTCTTGACGATGCGGACATTCTGAATTTGTTCATGTTTCACCTCGTTTCTCTTTTTGATTTTTTATGTATGCGTTTACATTTTATCTTCAAGAGATTTTGGGTGAAACAGATATGTCAAAGTTGGTGTGTTTTGTGTCAAAGATGGTATCCGGCTTTTCAGTCTTCCTGTGTCTTGATTCTGAACAGAAGATCGAGAGAGAAAATCTCCCCTTCTTTCTTTACGGAGAACCTTCCTCCGTTTTCTTCGACGTTGATCTTGATGGATTTTAGGCCGAAGCCGTGATTTATTTTGTCGCTGTTTGATGTGATGCCAAGTTCCGCTTTTTCGTCTTGACTGCAGAAGTTCTCGAAATGGATGCTGAGATAGTCTCCGTAGTCGTTTCCGGTTACGGATATGATTCTTTTTTCTTCTGGAAGCTTTTTGACTGCTACAATAGCATTGCTGATTGCATTTTCAAAGATGGAATATAAGCTTTCTTTGGCAATGTAGTTGATTTTGCTGGCGTCAAGGAAACAGGTGAATCTGATTTTATTGTTTGTGAAAGCGAGACTTTTTTCTTTGAGAACAAGGTCGAAAGCTGGGCAGTTTGTCGTTGCAATCTGCTCATAGACATTCATGCTTTTCTTAAGCCCATTCAGTTCGTCTTGGCTGATTTTGTTTCCTATGGCATCTAGGCGGTGTTTTAGGTCATGCATCTTGATGTTGACCATTTCGATGTTTTCGTTTGCCTGTTTGAAGTTCTCTTTGTCTTTTTCGTACATCGTCTTGATTCTGGTGGATTCCTTGATGGTCCTATGGCTGATCAGCAGTTCGAGTTCGGAGGTCATGGATATGGCGCTGACGACGATATTGAAAAGATAGACGACAAGCCAGCTTTCTGTGTTTCCGCTTGTGATGGCTGCTTTCATGCCCAAGGAGGAGAGGATGGACAGGGCGACGATGGTGAAGAAGGTGATGAAGATCTGCCTTTTTTCCTTGATGTTCTCGATTCCTTTTCTTTTGGCAGGGTCTTTTAGATATAGACGATAGATGAGCAGACTTTCCAGACTGAATATTGTTATCAGCATCAGAAACACATAGTACCAGTTTTCGGTTTCATCGATGGGGAGATTGATACGGATGGTCGAGGTGAGGCAATAGGAGGAGTTCTGCATGCAATAGCCGATGGTTCCGGCTAAAAGGTAGCTTGGTATGGTGGCTTTGTAGCAGAAAGGAAGCCCTAGGAGAGTGAGGAGAAAGACGACGAAGGCGGAGATGATGTAGATCAGACTTCCGGGGACGATGGACCTCAGGAAATAGAATCCGAAGTTTGCACCTATCGACACTGCTAGGACAATAAGCAGTCTTAGCCAATAGCAGCTTCTTTTTGGAAAGAAACGTGCCACCATGGTTTCACCTAAAATAAGGAAAAGAGGGAAATCGATCTGGCCATATATGGTTCCGATGGACATTATAGGATACCTCCTGTTTTTTTGATGGTCTCGAAGAAGTCGTCGACGAATTCCTTCTTTCTGTTCCTGGAAATCGGAAGCCGTTCGCCGTTCATCAGTACGACTTCGTTTTGTTCAACGGATGTGAGGAACCTGAGGTTGACAAGATAGGATACGGAGCATCTGGAAAAGGAATGGGGTGACAGTTTTTCTTCCAGAAGCTTCATACTTGTCTTTTCCCGTACTTTGAATTCTCCGTCGTTGGTATGGTAGATCATGATATGTCCGAAGGATTCGACGTAATAGAGGTCGGATAGGGGAATGATTTTGACGCCGTTTTCGATGGGGATGGATAGGGAGAGTTCTTTGTTCTTGAGTCGATTGGTGACTTTCTTCAATCGGATGTAGATGTCCTGATCGGATACGGGTTTCAGCATGTAGTCCATGGCATTGTACTGATACCCTTTGATGGCTAGTGCCGCGACGTGGGTGACGAAGATGAGTATGGTGTTCTGGTCATAGGATCTGAATTTTTCGGCTGTCGCCATTCCGTTCATTCCCGGAAGCTCGACATCCAAAAAGACGATATCGTAGATCGGCTTGTAGTTGGTTAGGAATGCTTCTCCGGATGTGAATCGTTTCAGGTTGATGACCTGTTTTTCTTTTTGTCCGTAGGAATTGATGGCATTTGTCAGATTCAGGGCGTCCTGATCGTCGTCTTCTATCATTGCGATGTTGATCATTGTCCGTTTGCCTTTTTCAATAATAAGATTTCTTCGCTTTTCTGTCTGATGGTCTCTTGGATTTTATTGGATAATGTTTCTTTTGTCAGATCTTCATTGTCTTCGATAAGAGAGAGGAAGATGGGATGGATACTGATTAGGGGCTGTGGGTAGTTGTTTCTTTTTAGGCTTTCCCTGAGTGGCTCAAGAAGGATGCTGAGGTTGGTAATCGCCTTTCCATACAAAAGAGGCAGGCAACGGTATTCTCTCTTATGGAGATTGACGAAGATGACGAATTTTTCCCGGTTTCGTTCTGAGGAATCGAGCAGGAAGGTTTCGTCTAGGATCTTGTTGGCATTATCCATATAGAAGGCCAGTGTCTTCTGGATCAGGTCTTCTTTTGTTCTGAAATACTTGTAGAATGTCCCTTTGGCAATTTCCTCTTTTTTCAGGATGTCAATGATTTTGATCTGCTGGATGTCATTCTTGTTTTCCAGAAGCTTGAGGAGACTTGACATGATGGCTTGTTGTGTCCTGTTCTCTTTTGTGTTCATGGGATATACGGAAGGCAATTATTTGTATGAAAATTAGACTTCCTGTGAACTATCGTATCAAAAAAACAAAAAATTGTTAAGGAAAATAAGAGTTGATGTTTGCAAGCGCTTTGACACATTGAGATGATGATTATACGGAATAGACGAAAATTTAAAAGCAGTACATTTTTGTTACTTTTCAATGGTATCTTGTCACTTAAATTTTGCTTTTTTCACAAATAAAATAAAAGGGCTTACAGTTCTGCGTTCGTTCGTTTTGAAGATCCTGGCTGTAGGTAAAAAGGGGAATCAATCCGCAACAAGGGATTGATCCGGAAAGGACAAACAGATGAAAAAACGTTACAGTATCTTCGTTTTGACGGCATTGGCTGCAATGCTTGCAGGTTGCAACAATACCACTTCGCCTTCTGCTGCTTCCAATTCTGGAACTGGAGAGTCGAAGAATTCGGAGGTTTCCAAGAAGGATTCTACCGGAACCAGTGACAGCAAGAACACCAATACTTCCGGAAAGAAGGAAGACGATGATGATGCCGGTGTTACCGAGACCAAGGTCAATCCGACTGGCGGAAAGACCGGTAACTTGGATGCTAAGGGAAAATTCTATACGGATTATTCTTCTCTTGCCATCGAACAGCAGGCTGCTAAGGAGACTGCCATCGAAATCGCAAGTGAAGGCGATGTTCTTCTGAAGAATGCCAACAAGGCTCTTCCGCTTGCCAGCTATGAAAAGCATGTCACATGCTTTGGTATCGCTACTGTCGATATGGTTACTGCCGGTGGCGGATCCGGTGCCGGTACTACCGGCAACAATGGTGTTGCCTTTACCGGAATCGAGGATTCTTTGAAGGATGCCGGTCTTCAGGTCAATCCGAGCACAATTGATCTCTATAACACCTACAAGACCATGCAGAATGCCACTAAGACTGCTGACAACAATCTTCTCGAGATTCCGCTTTCGGAATATACTTCTTCTACGATTGCTTCCTATTATGGATACAATGATGCCGCTATTGTCACTCTTCATAGAACCGGTGCCGAAAACAAGGACCTTGCTACATGCCAGACTCCTGGTCATGCCAATGAAGATGACCATTATCTGATGCTTGATGACAACGAAAGAGCTTTGATCAAACATGTCAAGAGCTATTTCGGAAAGGTCATTGTCGTCATCAACTCCTCCAACATCATGGAAGTTCCGGAACTCAGTGCCGACAAGACCAGCGACAATCTTGGCGTCGATGCCATCCTCTGGGTCGGCGGTGTCGGAAACAACGGTGCCATGGCTATCGGAAAGATCCTGAACGGTGAGGTCAACCCGAGCGGACATACTTCCGATATCTGGACTAGAAACTTCAAGAACGATCCGTCTTTCACCAACTTCGGTTGGCAGAACCAGAACAAGAATGCCGATGGTTCGAGAATGAATGCCACTCTCTTTGATGAGAACGGCAAAGCCACCAATTACACCGAGACTGAATATCGTGAAGGTATCTACAACGGCTATCGTTTCTATGAAACCAAAGCCACGGATATGGGTGGTGAAAACGGCGAGAAGTGGTATCAGGACAATGTCCTTTATCCGTTCGGATATGGTCTTAGCTATACTTCCTTCTCCTGGGAATGGCAGGGTATCAAGAAGTCCAGCGAAATCACTGCCGCCAATGAGACTGTGACCGCTCAGGTCAAGGTCACCAATACCGGTGATGTTGCCGGTAAGGATGTCGTCCAGCTTTATTATTCTGCTCCATACAAGAAGGGCGGAATCGAAAAGGCAAGCACGAACCTTGTCAACTTCGGAAAGACCAAGCTTCTCCAGCCGGGTGAATCCGATGTCGTCACCATCCAGTTCGTTGCCCAGGATATGGCTTCCTTCGACTACAACGACAAGAACGACAATGGCCATTATGGCTATGAGCTTGAAGCAGGTGATTATACGATCACTGCCAACCGTGATTCCCATACTCCGGTTCTTTCCATGAAGAGAACCATCGGTTCCGATATTCTCATCGATAAGGATTACACCACCGGAAAGGAAATCAAGACGATTTTCTCCAACGATGATGATGGCTATAAATCCACCAGCGAATCTTTGGAGAACAATACCATCTCCAGAGCTGATGCCAATGGACTTACTCAGCCTAAGCCTGCCAGTGTCGAAGACCGCAAGCTCACCAGCGCCGAGAAGGCTCTTCTTGATGATCAGGATGTCTACAATCACTACGAGCTTCAGGAATCTGATCCGTGGTATGTTTCCTCGGTTCCGTCTTCCTGGGATCAGGCCGATGCTGATACAAGAACCAAGACCAGCGATCATCTTGATCTTGCTGATATGTCCGGCGTCGACTATGCCGACTTGAAGATCGAAAACGGCAATGTCGTCGAGGGTACTGACGAAGGCAGCAAGAAATGGACGAAGTTCATGAACCAGTTGAGCTGGCAGGAAATCTCCGATATCGTCTCCGGCGATGCCAAGTCAGGTCCTGGTATGGCCGCCCTTAACTTCATCGGCAAAGGTGAAGACAACTACAAGGATGGTCCGGTTCAGATCGGCGGCGGAACTTTGTTCCCGTCTGCTCCGATTCTCTCTGCTACCTATAACGTCAAGCTCGGCGAAAGAATGGGTCGTCTTGTCGGAAACGAAGCCATCTTCCTCAACCTTTCCCAGTGGGCCGGTCCGGCTATGAATACTCATCGTTCTCCGTTCAGCGGACGTAACTTCGAATATTATTCTCAGGATGGTTATCATGCTGCCCGTTTCGCTGCTGCTGTTGTCGGTGGTGCTTCTTCCAAGGGTCTTATCACTTATGCCAAGCACTTCTTCCTCAACGATCAGGAATCCTATCGTGCCGATTACGGCGGAGTCCTTACATTCGCCAGCGAGCAGGTCATCCGTGAACAGTATTTGAAACCGTTTGAATATGCCGTCAAGTTCGGTCATTCCATGGGACTTATGTCTTCCTTCAACCGTATCGGCTTTGCCGTCACTGCTGAATCCTATGCCATCCATCAGTATCTCTTACGTGATGAATGGGATTCCAAGGCCGATGTCTGCACCGACGCCTGGGCTAAGGACTATGTTCCGGTCAACCTCATGGCTTATGCCGGTTCCGATCAGCTTCTTGGTTCTTCCAAGGGTTATAAGAAGAACTCCATGGATCATGGTACTTGGGACAAAGAGACCAAGATGGTCAAGACCAAGGCCAATGAATCCGCTACAACCGATACACTTGCCAATCCTTCCTTCTACTTCGGTGTCAGAAGAAAGGCTCAGCGTGCTTTGTACACCAGAGCCAACTCCACGACCGTGAAGAACGGTGCAACTTCCGGACAGAAGTTTGCCGTCACTCTGGAATACGATGTCACCAACAATGTCCGTATTTCCACTGAAGATATTTCTTTCACCATCGACGAAGAGAGCAAGAACGCTCTTGCTGAATTCGGTCTTAGCTTGGTCAACGGCAAGGTCGTTTCCGGAAAGCCGACCAAGGAAGGTAAAGTTACGCTTCATGCTACAACCAAGCAGGATGTCTGGATTTCTTCCACTGCCGATATCGAAGTCACCATCGCAAGTGCTATCCATGTTGATGGCAAGGCTATGAGTACGGGTGTCTCTGCTGCTACCTATGATGCCAACAAGGCCTTCTCCATGAAGGTCGATGTCCCTGCTCTCAGCTACTTCTCCGAAGTTCCTGGCGCTGCCTTCTTCTGGGGTAGACCGATGAACGGTCTTATCGTCAATGCCTATCAGGATCCGACTGATGACAGCTGGCATCAGAGAGACGAAGACAAGACTGCTTCCGATATCATCACCATCGATGCTTCTACTGCTAAGGATAAGAGAGAATACGATTATCACTTCGCTAATCTCCCTGCTGGAGTCAAAGCTACCAAACATACCAAGTCTGTCGTCGGTAAGGCCAACAAGGGCTCCTATGATGTCGTCGACTACTACACCATCGATGGAACTCTTGCTAGTGGTACTTACACCTTCGATGTCGATCTGACCTACTACACCAATGCCTATATGTCCAGCTGGATCTTTGCCGGAACTCCGACAGAGTGCCACTACACTGGCAAGGTCACTTTCACCGTCCGTTAATCGTTCAATCTAAATTAAACTTTTGACCTTGGCAGTTTCTGCCAAGGTCAATTGTTTGTCTATGGTTACCAAGTTTGTTCTTATCTTAACCATATTTGTCACATCCGTTTTCTATCTGAAAGCCGTTTCATAGAATAAATGGCGTAGCTTTCATAATATGGATGAAACATGGAGGAAAATTATGAAAAACACGAAAAAATTATTTAATCTTGTCCTGATTCTCTCTTCTGGCCTGCTTCTTGCCAGCTGCGGAGATACAAAACAAAGTACGAAACCGAATTCAGAGAATAAGACTTCGACGACACAGAAAACTTCGACAACGACCAATCCGTCTACCGGAACTGGTTCCACAACCGGCTCTGCTGATGCTTCTGTCAGCGACCAGAATGTCACCAAGATTGCCGTCAAGACCAATCCGACGAAGATGGAATACATTCTGGGCGAGACCTTCTCTGCCGAAGGAGGCGTTCTGACTGTTACCTATAAGAATAAGTCCACTGCGGATCTTTCCATGACAGACAGCCGTATTACCTATTCTGCTTTGAACACTTCTGCTGTCGGAGACAAGACCGTCAAGATCACCTTCGGTGGTAAGTCCTGTACTCTGAGAGGCATCAAAGTCACCAGAGAAAAATTTACTGTTACCTTCAATGCCAACGGTGGTTCCGATGTTGCCAGCATGAGCATCGAGAAGGGAACTGCTTTCGAAGCTCCTGCTGTTCCGACCAAGGCCGGCTTTGATTTCGATGGTTGGTATACGGATGAAGCTCTTACCATCGCCTATGATTTCTCCTCTTCGGTCGAACAGGCTTTCACTCTTTATGCTAAGTGGCTTACCAGCGGTGCTGTTAAGCATGTCGTTACTTTCGATTATGGGTATTATGGCGCTGTTCCCGAAAAGAGGACCCAGAACGTCGAGGATGGCAAGGTTGCTACCAAGATCTCTGTCGATCCGGTCCGTTTGGGATATATCTTCTCCGGATGGGAAAAGGATGGAGCAAGCTTCGACTTTGCCTCCCAGGTAAATTCCGATATCACTTTGAAGGCCAAGTGGACTCGTTCCACGACCGAACTTGTCGGAACTCAGACCTATAAGTTCGAAGCCGAGGACATCGATTTCACCGGTGTTGTCGGTGCCGGTCTTTCCGGAACCACGACTGGTGCTGGTGCTATTGTCAACATGTCCGGATTCGGTGCTTCCCAGGATATGTATGTTTCCTATATGTACAAGGAAAACAACATGCTGAAGTTCAACCTGATTTCCGATGTCGATGTCGACAACGTTACCTTCAAGGCAAGTCTTTCCCAGGAACTCGAGAACTACAGCTACAACAAGGACAATTATTCCATTTCCGTCAATGGCACTCCTATCGATTATGGTACGATTTCTTTCAACAACGTTCCGGCCAGAGAAGGCGATCTTCTTAAGCCTCAGCAGTTTGCAGAGTATAATCTCGGAAAGATTTCCCTCAAGAAGGGCAATAACCTGATTACCTTCATGACGGCAAACCATGTTTCCATTCCTGGTACTACCATGGTCGCCCATGCTCCTCTTCTTGACTATATTTCTCTCACGGCGGACAATGCTATCGTCCAGTGGGATAATGTACTCGGCTATCCGGTTGCCAACTATTAATGGTAATGGTCAGTCTTTATGATTAAGAAACTTTGGAAAAAGAAGAGCACCAAGATCTGGGTCATTTCCTCTGCGGTAATGGTCGGTCTTGCGGTTGCTCTTCCGATTGTCGTAAATACGTGCTTTTCCAATCTTCTGGATACGGTGTTCGGTTCTCCTGCTCCAATCTACAAGAAGGGTGAACAGAGCGCCTTTGAAGGGAAATATTCTTCCAAGACGGAATCTTTGGCTAATGCAAATGATGTCAACCAGAGAATCAACGAAGAAGGTATGGTTCTTCTGAAGAACAAGAACAATGCTCTTCCGATCAAGAAGGGAGCAAAGGTTTCTGTCTTCGGAAAGAACTCCGTCAATATGGCAATCGGTGGTTCCGGTTCCGGAGCTGCTTCCGGTTCTTATATCGGAATTGCCGAGTCTTTGGAAGATGCGGGATTCACCGTAAATCCTGTTCTGACCGATTTCTATAAGAGCGAGAAGGAAAGCGGAAAGGGAAGGACTTCCAATCCGGGAGACCTCGATTCCGGTAAGCCTGTCTTCCTTGAGACGGGTGAGACCCCTCAGTCTTCCTATACCGAAAAGGTCAAGTCTTCCTACAACGATTACAAGGATGTCGCCGTTGTCGTCTTTACGAGAATCGGTGGAGAAGGTTTCGACCTTCCGATGACGATGAAGGGTGCATCCGGTGCAAGAAAAGAGGATGATCATTTCCTTCAGCTTGATCAGAACGAGACGGACCTTCTTAAGGCTGTCTGTGAGGCAGGCTTCGGAAAGGTGGTTGTCGTTCTCAATTCCGGTTCTCCGATGGAACTTGGTTTCTTGGAGAAGGAAAGTTATTATGCCTATCAGAAGAATGTCGATGCTGCGATTTGGATGGGATATCCTGGAAATACGGGATCTCTTGCTTTGGGTAGGATCTTATCCGGAGAAGTGAATCCTTCCGGTAGAACGGTCGATACGTTCTCTACGGATTTCAAGAAGGATCCGACCTGGAACAATTTCAGCATCAACAGAGACAGCGGAACAAATGGTGTTGTCGGCGACCAGTATGTCGGCGAAGATGGAAAGGGTAAGCTTTACTATTCCGTCGACTATGAAGAGGGTGTCTATGTCGGATACCGCTATTATGAGACAAGAGGCGAAACGGACGGCGAGGACTGGTACAAGGAAAATGTCGTCTATCCGTTCGGATTTGGTCTTAGCTACACTACGTTCGATTGGGAGGTCATCCGTCAGGATACTCCTAGCGAAATCAAGCAGGGAGAGCCTTTCGATATTACGGTCAAGGTCACCAATACCGGTGATGTTGCCGGAAAGGACGTTGTCGAGGTCTATGCCGGTCTTCCTTATATCCAAGGACAGATCGAAAAGCCGAGCGAGATTCTTGCCGGATTTGCCAAGACTTCTCTTCTGAAGCCGAAGGAAAGCGAAGAGGTGACTATTACCATCGATCCTTACTATCTTGCTTCCTATGACTACAAGGATCAGAACCAGAATGGCTTCAAGGGATATGAGCTGGACAAAGGCACCTATAAGATGAAAGTCAGCCGCAATGCCCATGAGGTTGTCGATACCATCACGATGAATGTTGCCTCTACCATCCAGTATGATACCGATGAGGTCACCGGTACGGAGGTGAAGAACCTTTATACCGATAACGAGAATACGGCTTTCAATTCCGATACCGAACTTGGAAGTATTCTTTCCAGAACGGATTGGAACGGAACTTGGCCGTCTTCTCCGAGTGTTGCCGAAAGAACAAGGAGCCAGGAATTCTTCGATTCCTTGGATGACAAGTCTACCAACAATCCCAACGACTATGACAATGATCCGGAATTCGATTATCCGACCATCGATGCCGACAAGGTCTATGAACTTTATGACCTTCTGTACGAGGATAATCTGGATTCAGACGGCAATCCTGTCGTTGATGAAAACGGAGACAAGGTCCGCGGAAAGTGGATTGGCGAGGTTTCTTATGACGATGATAGATGGGAAACCCTTCTCGACCAGATGAATCCGCAGGAAGCCATTGCGATGTACAATTTCGCCGCCTATAAGGTCGATCATGTTAATTCCGTCGGACTTCCGGATGTTGCCTGTGCCGATGGCCCTGTCGGATGGACTTCGTTCATGAATGCTGGTCTGTTCAAGAACTGCTGTTCCTATAGCTGTGGTGTTACCGTTGCTTCTACCTGGAATGTCGATCTTGTGGAAGAATTCGGTGAAGCCGTCGGTGAGGAAGGTCTTGTCGGAAACGGCGGAGTTCCTTACACCGGTTGGTATGCTCCTGCCATGAATATCCATCGTTCTCCTTTCGGTGGCAGATGCTTCGAATACTATTCCGAAGATTCCTTGCTTTCCGGTAAGATCGGTGCTGCCGAAGTTCGCGGTACGAGAAAGACCGGTGTCGTTGCCTATGTGAAGCACTTTGCCCTCAATGAACAGGAAACCCATCGTTCCATCTCCGGAGACTGCTCCTGGGTCACGGAACAGGCGATGAGAGAAATCTATCTGAGACCGTTTGAAATCACGGTCAAGGAAGGTAAGCCACTTGGCATCATGTCTTCCTTCAACCGTATCGGAACCAGATGGACTGGTGGTGACTATCGTCTTCTTACCACGATCCTCAGAGATGAATGGGGATTCAATGGCTCTGTCATCTGCGATTTCAATACGATTCCTACCTATATGGATGCTAAACAGGAAGCTTATGCCGGCGGGGATCTTAATCTTGCTACGATGTCCAATGCTTCCTGGAATTGGGATGAATCTTCTATCGGAGATCAGATTGTTCTGAGAAGAATTCTTAAGAATGTCTGCTACTCATATGTCAATTCCAACGTCATGAAGGGAACTGTCATCGGTAGAATGCCGCATAAGTGGCTCTGGATCAATTATACCGTTGTCGGTGTGTTTGTCGGAGCTATCGTTGTTTGGGGCGCCATTCTTATTCCTCTGAACATCAAGAAGATCAAGAAGGAAGAATCCGAGACGAAATAACATAGAAAAAGCTAGCCTGTCGATACGGCTAGCTTTTTGTATGCACGAATGCGTGCTTGGATGAATTCTCGCTGTTTGACGTTATTGGGCTGGATGGGCTTACAACCATAAGAAGCGCTACGAGCCAACTTGACCCGAGTGTCGAATTCGGATTGACAAGTTCCTTTGAAATGTTCTGTCGCGATGAAAATAGAATGTATGTTTCTATAGCTGTAATGTCTTTTTGCTTTGCTATGAAGTTGTTATTTTACTATAGTCTCAATGAATCGGAATGAGGTGTTTAAAGGGAATTGGATTTTCGATCATTTGGAATCGGTAATTTTTTGTCATTATGGATTGATATCTTCGAATTGTTCTTCTTCATCTTCCGGTTCATAGGCATGGAAGTCGATTTTTTTTGCGACGGGGATGTCCCTGTTATGTCTCAGCCTGTGTTCCATTTCCTCCTTGCTAAGATCGCGGATGAATGTTTCCTTGTCTCTCGGATTGATTTGAATTCCTTTTAAATAGGTATATAGCAGACCACTGTTGTCTTCGACGATTCCGAGCCCTTTTCCTTTGATGGGATGACAAATCAAGTTCCCTTCGATTTTTTTCAATGCGTTTCCGATTTTCACCGTGAAGACGTAGTTTTCTCCGTAGTCATAGGCAAGATATATGGTTCTTTTGGGACCAAGGCTGATTTGGTCTATTCGATAATCCTGTAGTCCTTTGTTATCACTGTATTTTCTCGGCGTTCCCGCCACGTAATCCGTTCTGGATGCGTCTCTGAAGCTATAGGGGTGTCCATAGTCGACATTGAATAGGTCAAGAACGGTAAAAGCCAGATCTTGAAGATTTGCGCTGATGTTGAAGTAGAACGTCCTGTTCAGCAATCTGGGACAGTCTTTCCATTTTGCGATGGTCTTTATATATTCGGCCATTTGTTCACCTTGCCTTTCTAGATTGATTTCAGAATTTCCGGCAGGATGTTCTTATAATGCTCTCCTTCGATTCCGAAGTCCTTTTCCTTGTAGTTCCATATGCTGTGGGAGATGCTGTTCTCCTTGAATGCCCGGTTGATGTCTTCAAACCAGCGCAGCGTGTCTTTTTCGTCGGCCTGGTCGATGACTCCGTATTCTCCGCAGTAAAGAGGGACGTTGTTCTTTTTCGCGTGTTCTATGGCAGGAAGGAATATGGTCGTGAAATATTCCGGAGTGATTTTGTTTCCGCCTAGCTTTTGGATATTGTTCCCGAGTTCTTTGGAGAATTTCTTCGAGGCTTTCTGATAGTTTTCGATTGTATCGGGATAGGGCATGGAAAAGTCTCTTGTCATTCCTTCTACCCAGTAGGCTTTCTGGTGTGTGAAGGCAAAGGGTTCGTAGCAATGGAAGTTGTAGACGATGTTTTCATCATAAGGCTTTTCAAGAAGGGGGACAGCGTTGACATCGTTGTATCTGACTCCTCCGATGATAATCGGAGTATGGGGAAGTGTCTTGCGGATTTCCTGGATGGTTTTACTGCTGATGGAATTCCATTCGAGATAGACGTCGGAGGGAACGACTTCGTTGAGAAGTTCGAGGGCAAGGCCTTCGTGGTCGTCTTTGAATGTCAGGGCGATGTTCTTCCATAAGCTGATGAACCGGGATTGGAGCGTTTCGTCATGGAAGAATTTTTCTCGGTCCATTTCCTTTTTGAGAGGATCGAAGGAATATCCGAATGTTTCATGGAGATCCAATACCATGTTGAGATGGTATTTCCTGCACCATTCTTTTGCTTTCTTCAGGTAGTAGTATCCTGCTTCGTTTCTGCTTCCGTCGTCTTTCTCGAACAAAGGATAGTCGACTGGAATCCTTACATGATCGAGTTTCCAGGACGCGATTTTCTCTATGTCTTTTTCCTGGATGAAGGAACAGAAATGTCCGTCATCATATGTATCGTATTGACTGAGCCATCCGCCAAGGTTGACTCCTTTTTCGTATCCGATGAATTTTTTCATGTTTGCCTCTCTTTTTCTTTTTATTATACATGGAGAGCGTCCGTGTTTGTATGATTTTTGAATCGTCAGAGTCGCAAGAAAATCAAAACAAGACTTGATATCCTGGGGTAATTACTTTATAATTTTTGTTGCTGTATTTGGCCCCATCGACAAGCGGCTTAAGTCACAGCCCTCTCAAGGCTGTATTTCACGGGTTCGAATCCCGTTGGGGTCACCATATTAGAAGCATAGGTTTGATACAGTAAAAATCGCTGTTCAAGCCTTTTTTTGTGTCAAAATCAGCAAAAATTAGCTGTTATTTAACATAAATTGAGCATAGAGTTTAAATTTGCTTATCTCGTTTTAAAGACGATCAAGCGCTCAAATTTGCACTAGAAACTTTTCATAGCACAAGAAACTTTTTGTCGCACAAGAAACTTTTTGTCCTTTCTTGAGTAAAAAGCTCACAAAAGTTCATGATTTGTAGGTTAATTTACATATTGTTCGATACAAAATTGAAATTATTTATTAATTACAGATTGGTCGATACATTTTTAAATTTTTTTAACATAAATTTTCAACTTATTTCAATAAAACTGTATACTAAAAATATAAATTCACTATGAATTTACAAGTCTTTCGATACAAAATGATGTCGTTTTCTTTAATTAAATTTTTATTTTAATATAATGGATTTTGAATCAATTTCATTGATTCCGAATACTTCTAAAGATTTAGTTCCATATTGCTTTTTAAAAGCATTATATGAACTTTCACCATTTAGAATTTTTCGTTTTACGGAGTTGATGTTAGAGAACATATCATTAATATTGGTTTGAGATAAGTCATCTAACGAAACTCCTTTTTTTATTATGTAACGAAAGAATTCATGGTTTCTTTCACAACCACCTTTTTCATAAGATGCATAAGGATTACAATAAAAAGTTTTAAAATTAATTTCACCTTCTTTACTAATTTCAAGTAAAGGAAGTTCTTTAAATTCAGCTCCATTGTCGGTGAGAATTGCATCAAAGGTTTTGCAATTAAAAGATTTTAGTTCATTCAATAATCTTGATATTGCATTATTAATTGAATCAGATGTTCTAAATACTTTTATTCCGAATTGGAGCCTTGTTTTAGGCTCAAAAATAGTTAAAATAGCCGTTTTATCGAATTTTTTACCAATTACCAAATCAATTTGAATTACATAAGCATTCTGATATTGATTTTTATAAAGTAAATAGTCGTCATACATTCTTCCATAAAGAAGCTTAACTGGAAC
>DHKM01000038.1 GCA_002404835.1 Caryophanales bacterium UBA4694
GAAATCCGTGTTTTTTTCATTTTTTATCGTTATAATGAGTTTTATTTAGAGGTCATAACATGATAGATTTATTGGATTTGCATAAGTATTTTATTCTTAGGCATTTAAAGGAAGGTGATACGGCTATCGATTTTACGATGGGAAATGGACATGATACAGAATTCTTGTCTAAGACGGTAGGAGAGACAGGACATGTCTACGCTTTTGATATTCAGCAACAGGCAATTGATTCTACTAGCAAGCATCTGAAGGAAGCCGGATGCTTTGAAAATTATACTTTGATCCATGACTCTCACCATAAGGTCAAGGAATATGTTCATGAAAAATTCAAAGCCGGTATGTTCAATCTTGGATGGCTTCCTGGCGGAGATAAATCCATCTATACCTTAAGGCAAACAACACTTCCTGCCATTGAATCTGCCTTGGATCTGATGGATAAGGATGCGATTCTGAACATTGCAATTTATCCAGGCCATGAAGAGGGTGATTTGGAAGGAAAGATGGTTGTCGAATATCTTTCGACGTTGAGCAAATATAAGTTTGCATGCACAAGGGTCAATATTCTGAATTCAAAATCCAGCCCCTATTTCATCATGGTCGAAAGCCACGAATAAATCTGTTAGGGTTCAATATCCAGGGTATTTTAAGGAAGAGTATTATTTGAAATGGCGTTCTGATATAAGAAAACAACTTAACAAGTAAGGCGCGTTTCATCGGTAACATGCCTGTTTTTATGTTCTTCTTTGGATTTTTCAGGCCAAAAGCCATCGAAAAATGATATAATAAAAGAGAAAAAAGAATGCTTGATTTCAACTTTAGTTTACATTCTTACGGGTTTGGGAAAGTGCTTGACTCAGACAATTGTAAGGAGGTTTTGGTCATGGGAAATTATCGGATCGGTGATAAGGCAATCGATAAAACCGGAGCTATCTTTGAAGTAGAAAAGATGGAAGAACAGGACTTCGGAGGTGGAACTTCTGTTTTTCTTGTGATGAAACCATTCTTTTCCAATGACTATTCAAAGGATTACAGGATGTATGTTCCTTTAGGAAATGCGGACAAGATTTTACGACCTGTGATGACAAAAGAACAAGCATTGGATCTGATTGATCAAATGGCAGGTTTGACGGGATTTCCTGAAGTCCCGCCACGGGAGAGAAAGGTCCAGTTCCAGAATATCATCAGCACGGGAGATAGAAAGGAAATTTATCGTGTTATCAAGTCCTTGATTGAATATCGGAACAAGAGAAAACAAAACAACAAACCTTTTTCGGATTTTGATACCAAGCTTCTGAAGAACCTTGAAACCATGATTCAAAATGAAATTTCTGTTGCACTTGGTATTTCACCTTCTTTTGTTGCCGATTTTGTAAAACAGAGAACTGGAAACTATTTATTCAGCTGAGGAAGTTTTTCAGTAACAGATGTATCTGAATCGCTTTTTCTGCTTTCTTTGACAAGTTTTTCGACAGAGAGATGGACTAAGTCCGTGACAGCTTGTTTTTTTGGTGCATCAAGCCCTTTGATGCTTTCCGTTATGCTGTCCGTATACTTGTCCTCTTTTTCTTTTCGTGCGTTTCCTTCTCTTATTGCAGCTTGCTCGGAATAATCTCGGTTTCTTCTTCCGACAAGATAATCAATCGAAACATGGAAGACATCTGCCATTTTACAAAGATTATCGATGCTTGGCTCGATTCTACCGATTTCATAGTCGGAGATATTGTATTGCTTGATATGAAGTTTCTTTGCAAGATCCCCTTGCGTCATTCCTGCTTTTTTCCGTAGATATCTTAGATTGTCTTTTAGTTTCATGGTTGTCCTCCGGATAGAGAAAATATAATATCTTCTTTATTAGATTACAACAGCCTAAAGATAAAGCTTTTTTCATTCGAAGTCTTGAAAAAATGACAAATAAGGATTCAAAATCTTGAGTAAAAAAATACAAAAAGTATCAGGCAAATTATAGTGTGCAAATAAATCGTCGAATTTGCAATATAATGGCTGATTCTTCTCAAAAAAGTGGCAAAAATAGTCGATTTTTGATTTTGAAAACAATTCATTGAAAAAATAAGATTTATATTGAAAAGACAATTGATTTGAAGAAAGAAAAAATAGAACATTTTGTTTGTGAAAACAAATTTTAAAGAAAGCGATTACATTGCCTGATTCTTTTCTGCTCTTTCCTGCACTGAAATATTATATCATCAATCCTTTTCGGTTAAAACATGTGAATTCTATCGAAAAAATCAAATAACATACACGTTTTTTGACGAATATCAAATTTTGAAAATAATGTAACAATAAAAACTTTGAAAATATATAGACATTTCTTAGCTCTGATGATACACTTAAAGAAAGAAATGAAAGGGGTTTCATCAAATGGAGACAACTAAAACGCTTAGACGTAAAGTCGACAAAGGAGATAGTCTTAGTATGTGTGTTCTTGCTATGCATGTTTTTGACGGCTTCATGGCAAGACGAGATCCGGAAAAAGGACTTGAACTGATCCAGAAAGCAAAGAAGACAGGTAGCCCTTATGCAGATTACTTCCTCGCTTACTATTACAAACATTATGATTATTCCAAGAAAAAAGATGAAAAGATGAGGACTCTCTTCTCTCAGGCAAGCCAAGAAATGGAGAAGCTTGTCCATGAAAAGGAACCGTTAGGCTGCTATTGTTATGGTATGATCCATAGAAAAGATACGGATAAGGAAATGAGAAAAAAGGTAATTGATTGTTTCCTTGTCGCTGCAGAAGATGGAATGACGGAAGCGCAGTATGAATTGGGTATGCTTTATTCGCTGGATAAGAAGAAAGAGAAACAGGCAAGGGAATATATTTATCAGTCTGCAATCAAAGGATACCATAAAGCCCAAAAGGCGATGGGAGACTGCTATCGTGATGGAACCCTAGGAATATCGGTCTCTTTAAAGGATGCAAACGAATGGTATAAGAAGGCTGCTTACAATGGCAATCATGTCGCCATGAAGCACTTGGGTCAGTATTATGAAGGAATCGGTAATCCGAAGAGAGCAAAATACTGGTACAAAAAAGCGGAAGCGAGAAAAGCAATCGATTAGAATAGAAATCTCTCCCGGATTCTTTCTGAGGAGAGATTTTCTTTTATCCCTCTTGTATAATATCCTTGTGGAAAACAAAGAACTTATTTCAGCAAGGGCAAAGGAACTTGCCTATCGGACAAGCAGTCAAGGCTACCTCTCTCATACGGACTTTCTGTCTCTTTCTGAACAGAATGAGTTTTTCCTGTTTCTGAAAGAAGAGCATATCAACCCTGAACAAGGGATGCTTTTGGGTGTAAGATTTAGAATGTATGGTGGACATGTGGAAAGCGATCGGAAGATGATTTTCTTCCTTCCCTATTATATGAGTGAAGAAGAATTTCTAAATCTTCAGGATGAAGGTGATACTATATCTTGTCTACATATCTATCCAAAAAATAAAAAGTTTGCAGATATGCTTACTCACCGAGATTATCTAGGTGCTTTGATGAAGCTTGGATATGAAAGAGACCAATTCGGAGATATCCTGAGCGATGGGGTCGATGGATATGTGTTTATGAATAAGCAGGTTTCCTCCTTTGTCAAAGATGAACTGATTAAAATCAAACACACGACAGTCGAGAATGTGGAGATTTCTCCCAGAGAGTGCCCGTTTGAGCAGAAATTCGTGGAAGAAACGATACATATTCCATCAGAAAGAATCGACTGTATTATCGGAGAGGTGTTTCATCTTTCCAGAAGGAGTGCACAGGAACTGATTGGGAAAGAATGCGTCTTTGTCGATGGGATGACTATGAAGAATAATTCGCATATTCTGAAAGAGAATAACCGCGTTTCCATCCGTGGATATGGGAAGTTCATCTATCTTGCCAATGCCTACACAACGAAGAAGGGAAGACTGTGTACAAAAGTAAAACGATATTGCTGAAATAATAAACAAAAATTCAATTTCTATTTAATAAGGAAAGTAGTACAATATACACCACGTATTGAATGAGGAAGATTTATGCCCAAACTTTATAGTGATACCAGAGGTATGATTCTGAAGGCTGCACGCGATGAAGCAAAGGAAAAGGGATTGAACAACATCAGCGTAAGAAGCATTTCTGAAAGATCAGGTCTTGGACTTGGTACTTTTTATAATTACTTCGAAAACAAGAGGGAACTGATTTCGACCATGGTATCCGAGGATTGGTTGACATTCGAAGAAAAACTTTTAAAGGATTCACAGGATGTCAATTTCAATGTATATCTCCTTGTCCAAGAAATGGTCGATTCGATAAGGGAATTTTTCAGCCGAAATAGAGAAACATTGATTGCTTGTGATAGTAGTCAGGTCATGCCTTTTTATATGGTTCATCGTGAAAGGCTTCTGAATTCCCTTGTACATATTTTCATTCATGTTCCTAATGTCGTTTGTCCGGATGATGAGCTTTTCCTATATGCTCATTCCGTTATCGGATATGCTATGGGTGGACTTAAGCTTCCATTCGGGAGACTTGTCGAAATCATCAATGACGGTTTGTTCAAATCCAGAGAGGAATAGAATGTCAGTGTTAAAGAAAAAGGAATATTCTCTTCTTTACTCTCTTCCTCATTGTCAGGCAACGGATGAAATTAAGGAAGGCTGTCTTGTTTTGGAAGGTGGAGCTTTCCGTGGAGTATATACTTCCGGTGTTTTGGATGCTCTGATGCTTTATAACTACAATTTCCGGACAACCATAGGTTGCTCTGCAGGTTGTCTTACTGGGGTATGTTATGTCTCTGGCGATATCGGAAGAAGCGGATTTCTCAATCTGAAATTTCGACATGATTCCAATTATGTAGGTACAAAATCCTTGGCTAAGGAGCGGAATGTCATTGGATTTGACTATATGTTTTTCGGAGAACCGGACAAGGAGTATCCGTTGAATCGAAAAAGACTGGAAACAACAAAGCGGGAGATGTATGCTGCCGTAACCAATGTTGGTAATGGAGAGACAGAATATATGGAACTCCATTCTTTCAGTTTGGATGATTTTTTCAAGGTTTGTCAGGCTTCCTCTTCTATGCCTTTTTTGTCTCCGATGGTCAAAATCAAAGACTCCTATTATCTTGATGGAGGATGCTCTTGCAAGATTCCATATCGTTTTGCCATGGATAAAGGCTATTCGAAGATCATTGTAGTGAGAACAAGGGATTCCAGTTTTAGGAAAGAGAAGATGCCGATTCAGGAAAAAGAATTGATTAGAGTCCGTTATGCGAAGTACAAGGAATTTTCAAAGAAACTTATAGACTCCAATGAGGAATATAATCGGGAATGCGACGAAATCGAAGAATTGAAGAAGCAAGGTAGGATTTTTGTGATTGAGCCAAGTCTTCCCGTCGATATCGAGAGATTGGAAGGGAATATGGAAAAACTAGGAGATGTCTATTGGCGTGGATATCAGGATACCATTAGACTCCTTCCTAGTTTGAGGAAATATCTGAATAAATAGACTCAGTTTTTCAGCGCTTTTCTGGTCTTTATGATATTAAGAAGAAGATAAATCAGAATCAAAGCAAAGATGCAAAGATAGAAGACAAGATAGGGAGTTTCTTTGCCAACTTGGTTGTCGAAGAAACTAAGATTGCAGTCAAAGTAATCACGGAAATTTTCAATGGCTGCTTCTGGAACATGGGCATCATTCTGGATTTTCTCGAAAGCACTAGATAAAGTGTGGTTTTTGATGATGTTTGTTCCATAGGTTCCGGGAAGGAACATGAGTGCATTTCTAAGTGTTTTCGAAAAACTGGATAGTGGCATGTAGGCTCCGGATATGAAGCCATATCCACAGCTGACGATTGTCGATATCGCAGTAGCCTGCGAATCACTTGTCAAAAAGAAATTGACAATGGAAGATAGAATGGTGCCAAACATGCATAGGGTGAAGACATCTACAAGGATGAGAACGACATCAAGGGCGGAAAGATACCATCCGGTAATCGAAAGATAGACAAAGCAAAGACCTGTGGCAATAAAGGAGACGATGAGATCGGAAAGAAGACTGGCTAGATAGTAGCCAAGGGCAAGGACCCATGGTTTTACCGGCGAAACGGTAAAATCTCTTAGTGTGTCGTTGTTCTTGTCTTTGATGATCAGCATGTTGCTGCAGAAGGCAACGGTAACTGTACTGACGGCGAGTATGGAGGAAACGATTTCTCCGTTGACGACATTTGCAATCAGTTTGTCTGACAATGTGAGATTTGCGTTTGCCAAGGCGGATTGGAAGGAATCGGTGAATACGTTCTTCAGAAACGTGCTATAAAGAACCAAAAGAATCATCGGAGTGATCAAGGAGGAAAAGAAGAGACCTTTGTCTTTGAAATAAAGTTTTGTATTTCTTTTAATCAGAAGAAACAATGTTTTCATAATTTATTCTCCAGTGATTTTCCAGTGATGGCAAGGAAGACGTCATCCATGTTTCCTTTTATGACTTCATAATCCCGGAAAAGATCAGGATGCTGGATGATGAGTTTTGTTGCTTCTTCAGTGTTTTTCAGCTTTAATCGGAAATGGTTGTTGCGTTGTTCATAGGGAACATCGAGTGATTTTATTTTAGATTCTTCTGTTTCGTAGAGGTTGATATAATCTCCTGAATACTTGTTCTTCAGTTCCAATGGAGTTCCAAAGGCCACTTTTTTCCCTCGGTCAAGAACAAGAACATGATCGGCATCTGCAGCTTCTTCCATATAATGCGTTGTCAAGAAGACTGTCAGTTTCTCTTCTACTCTTAGTTTTTCTATGGCATTCCAGAGGATGACCCTGGTCTGGGGGTCTAATCCGGTAGTGGGTTCATCCAAAATAAGGATTCTAGGAGAGTGGAGCAAGGCACGGATGATATCGATTTTTCTCCTTTGTCCACCGGATAGTTTTCCGATAGGTCTATTCCAAAGACTCTTGAATTCGATCAGTGTGTTCAGAGTATCGATTCTTCTTTGAAAGTCAGCTCCATAGATTTTATAAAGAGAAGCACGTGATTCGAGATTGTCTTTTACGCTGAGCTGTTTGTCTAGACTTGAGTTTTGGAAGACGACGCCGAGCGAGTTTTTTATGGTATCAGGATCAGATGCGATTTCTTTTCCGTCGATATAGATTTCTCCGCTGTCTTTTTTCAGTTGGGATGTGATGATGTTTATTGTAGTGGATTTTCCTGCACCGTTTTCTCCTAAGAATGCGAAGAGCTCTCCTTCATACACTTCGAAGCTGAGGTCATTCACTGCCTTCAGGTTTTTGAATGATTTGTTCAGGTGCGAGATTCGGATCATTTCCTTCATAATATTCTCCTTTTCTTTTGGAAACTTGATGATTTTATTCTATCAAAACGGAATCTTAAAACAATATGGAATTGGCCTGTAATTGGATAATCGGCTTGAATTTACATAAGATTTACGATTCACATAGAAAAAGCCGGAGGATTCTCCGGCTCAAGGCTATTCGAGTTCGATTGTTGACGGTGGCTTGCTTGTGTAATCGTAGACGACTCTATTGACACCCTTGACTTCATTTACGATTCGATCGGAAATTCTTGAAATCAGGTCATAATCGAAAGGATAGGCTTTTGCAGTCATAAAGTCGTCGGTAAGAACAGCTCTTAGAACGATTGCGTAATCATAGGTTCTTCCGTCACCCATGACACCGACACTTCTCATATTGCTTAAGGCAGCAAAATATTGGGAAATCTTTCTTTCGAGTCCTGCTTTTTTGACTTCTTCGCGGAAAATGTAGTCGGCTTCCTGGACGATATGGACTTTTTCCGGAGTGACTTCCCCGATGACTCTGACTCCAAGTCCAGGGCCTGGGAATGGCTGACGATAGACCAGTTCATCCGGAAGTCCGAGAAGAGTTCCTACTTCTCTGACTTCATCTTTGAAGAGATCCTTCAAAGGTTCTACAAGACCTTTGAATCTCATGTTTTTCGGTAGACCGCCGACATTGTGGTGGGATTTTATCTTAGCCGAAATTCCAAGACCAGATTCGATACGATCCGGATAGATGGTTCCCTGTGCTAAAAATTCTGCATCGCTTAATTTGTCCTGCTCTTCCTGGAAAACTTCGAGGAAGGTAGCTCCGATGATTTTTCTTTTCTGTTCTGGCTCGGTGACACCCTTGAGTTTTTCGAAGAACAGCTTGCTTGCATCCACGTGGATGAAGTTCAGATCGAATTTGCCTTTAGGTCCGAAGACGTTTTCGACTTCCTGAGCCTCGTTTTTTCTCATCAGGCCGTGATCGACGAAGACGCAATAGAGGTTCTTTCCAATGGCTTTGCTGAGAATTGCGGCAGTTACGGAACTATCAACACCTCCAGACAGACCGAGAATGACTTTTTTGTCTTGGACCTGTCTTCGGATTTCTTCGATTCTGGCATTGATGAAATCTTCGCTTCTCCAGGATGGATCACAATGGCAGATTTCCAAGACGAAGTTTTCAATCAGTTTCTGCCCTTCGACGGAATGTTCGACTTCGGGATGGAACTGGGTGGCAAAGATGTTTGCTTCCTTGTTCTCGAAGGATGCATTTTCGCAGGTTTCACTTGAACTAGTATTGATGAATCCTTCCGGAAGGACAGTTACTTTGTCTGTGTGTGACATGAAGACGGTTGTCTTCTGATTTACTTTTTCGAATAATGTGGAAGCAACATGGAGTTGGATTTCCGTATTTCCATATTCGCTTTTGGAACAAGGCTCGACTTTTCCACCTAAGGTATAAGCGATAAGCTGTGCCCCATAGCAGATTCCAAGTATCGGTTTTCCAAGATTGAAAATCTCTTTTGATATATGCGGGCTTTTTTCATCATAGACGGAATTCGGACCACCGGTGAAGATGATTCCTTTGATGCTGGGGTCTTTCAATTTCTCGATGTCCGTTGTATAAGGAAGGACTTCGCTATAGACGTGACACTGTCTTACTCTTCTTGCAATCAGCTGATTGTATTGACCACCGAAATCAAGAACAATGATTTTCTGAGTTTCCATTGGTTTTTCCTCTCTTTACCAATCTATTATAAGTTTAATCGTCAGAGAAAACTAGAACTATTGAAGATACTAATTTTCGTGTCTTGTTTTTCATCAGAACGGAATGGGAAGTGATATAATCAACAAGATCCTGACTTTCTCACTTAGCCC
>DHKM01000024.1:0-5796 GCA_002404835.1 Caryophanales bacterium UBA4694
TCTTGTATCCTCTGCCTCCCATAAAATCCCTCCTTTCTTATTTCTTCAACATTTTTTTCATTTCTAACATAAAACGATTTCTATTCTTTATTAGAGATGCAACTATTTACTTTTCCTTTTGTTTATCCAACTTAACTCGCATCTCAGCCGCAGATTTTGAAACATGGAATTTCCTCATGATTTCATCCACACTCAGTCCTTTTGAGGCTTCATAGGGAATCATGACTTCTCCCGCCAAGGCTTTGGCTTGCCATTCCATACTTTCATAAGGCTTTATGGAATTGTTCTGATAGCTGCGACAAAGGGTGGGCTTGAAACCAATACGATATAAAAACGCATGCATGATTTCATGTGTAATATCCATAAGATACCCGCCTATTTTTCTTTCGCTTGCACCGACATACACCTTTTCTTTGATCTTGATAATGATATTGTCATTTTCGACAATTTCGCAGGCGGCAGGTACATTTTTCGGAAGTTCATCATCCATAACGATTTCATAAGTGACCCGCTTTATATGCAGATGCAACCGGTCCAGTTCCAGGATTGGATTAAAGGGACTAGAATCATCATATTCCCAAGAAAAACGAATCACTTTTGCCAAATTTCTTAACTGATTGCGACTTATTCCTTTTGTTCGATAGTCCATTATTTTTCCTCTTCTTCTAGAATCCTGCAAATTTTTTCTGCGGTTTCATCATCGATGTTTTCAAAAGAGCGTTGAAACTGGAGCACCATACGTTTTTGAGAAGCACTTACATTCAAAAGGCTGAATGTTACCTGTTTTTGAGTTTCCATGATTGCTTCTTTGAGTTCTTCTCTTTCAGCCAAAGACAATCGATAATGAGCTGCGATTTTCTCTTCCCAATCATCAGGAATTTTCTTTTTTCCGTTTTCAACAGCGGAAACGAAAGGCAAGGAAACTCCTAACCATTTGGCCATATCGCCCATATTTTCATCATGCGCTAAGCGAATATCTTTGATCAATATCCCATAGCCTTTTGTCATAGTCTTTTTTCCTCCCCTTTTAATGTTAACCTTTTATGGTTAACTTCATTATAACGTTATTTCATCGAAAAACAAGTCTTTTTGATAAATCGTTTACCAAAGGTCATCTAGTTTTGTCTTGTTTCAAAAAGGATATATAAAAAGTCTTACAAAGCAAAAAAGGCCCGGAATCCGCACGGGTCTTTTCTACATCAATATCGTAATTTCTTTTGTGTTTTCTACTTCTCTGAGTTGGCCAAGGCCTCGGAAATAGCTCTATCTTCTTTGGAAATTTCGTTGATTTTGAATGGAATCTTGAATTTTGTGCAAAGTTCTTCCAAGGTCTTTTCGGATTTGGATTTGCTATCGCTGTCGCATTCGATTTCATAATCGATGGTATCTCCATAAGTGTTCTTGGAGATATTGATCTTTGTTCCTTCGTAGGTTCCTTCTCTTCTTTCGGTTGTAAGTTCAGCAAGAATGGTTAAGGAATTCGGATCGATATGAAGCGTTTCAAGGAAATCCTTGACTTCTCCTTCCGGAACGCGGTTGTTCCGGATCATATCCGTCGCTTCCTGAAGCGTCATAGGCTGTGTTTTCTCCAACAACCCTTCGGAAAGTGGGGCCTTCATTGTGAGATTCGCATTTCCTTCTCTTGTTCTCAGTCTTACGATCATTCCATACTTCTTTAAAACGCGGTCAGTGCTGTCCAAATAGTAGTTGGACTGAATTTTGACTGCGGGGACAAACTCGAGATTCTTCTTGAGTTTTTCATAGTCAGTACGTTTCAAAAGGACTTTCGCTTCAATTTCTATGTTGTTGCTTGCCATAAATTGTAACCTCTTTTCTTCTTCTAATATGATACAATAGCAAGGATAAAATTGAAAGTAAGCACAATGGAAAAAAAGACATTCCTGATATTCGCAAATCATCCAGATCGTTTTGAAAAACCGATCAAAGAAATTACAGAAAAGCTGACTTCGCTTGGCTATTCTTTAGTCAAGGAAAATGCAGAGCTTGTCATTGTTTTCGGTGGTGACGGGAGTCTTCTTCGTGCCGCACGGGAACTGAACTTCGAAGGGAATTTCCTTCTGATCAACTCCGGTCATCTCGGATATTATTCCGACTATTCACTGAATGAATACCAGGACTTTCTTAAGGATGTGGAAACCAATACGATGGAAGTCGAAAGAACATCCATGTACACCATAAAGATAAACAACAAAATCATCAATTTCATCAATGATGTCGTCATCCAGACAACCAGGAGTATCGAGCTAAACATCGAAATCAACCATCAACCTTTTACAGAAGTGAGAAGTTCCGGAATCGTGATTTCCACCAGTCTTGGTTCCACCGGTTTCTCTCTCAGCCTGGATTCCCCTGTCATGACAAACAATCTCTCCTGCTATCAATATGCCATGATTGCTCCGGTATACAATCGTCTATTTCCGAATCCAATCAACAAGGCTTTGATTTCACAGAGAGATACGCTTCAGGTCAAAATCAAACGAGGGGACTATACGATCTGCGTGGATGGGATGATCTATGATCACAAACTGTCTCCGAACTACTATCAGATCCAATTCGACAAAATGAGGACATTCAAGCTTGCCCATTTCAGGAAAATCAGGCAGTTCGATCGTATACGCAAGTCAATTCAGGTCAAATAAAAGGAGGCAGTATCATGCCAAACGAAGCAAACGATTCCAAAGTCGGTCTTTATGTCATCTTAGCAGTGGTGATTGTTATCATCTTAGTTGCTCTTTTCCTGATTATCCGTATCCTTCTTAAGAACGCAAAAAAGAAAAAGGCAGAAGAACATGTCGACAAAACCATCGCCTCTTCGACTAGCCAGCTTGCCGACAAATTCGGAGGAAAAGCAAATATTGAAAAGATCCAGACATCCATGTCAAGAGTGACTGTGATTGTCAAGAATCCGACCATCATCGACAAAGAAGGCATCAATTCCATTCTTCCCGGATGCATGTACATGGGAAGCAAGATTGTCTTTGTCATCGGTTCCGATTCCGAAAAATTCAAGAAACTTCTTGAAGAGAACGTCGATAAAATTGAAAAATGATGTTTGCAAAAGCAGGGCTGTTATCGGTTCTGCTTTTTTTGATGTCATCAGGAATTAACGCTCTTCCTCTTTTTACTATAGCACAGCAAGTCGCTGAATCTTGAATACGATGCACAGGAGCTCTGCTTCGTTCTCATGGTCGCCTCAAGGAGCGATGCAAGGTTGTCTGCAGCGGCAAGGAAAGCAAAGACGACGAGAAAAGAGCAGATTCAGCTGATGCGATACTTGACGCATACTCGTGTACCTAATTCAGTTACTTGTTGTGATATGTACGTGACGTTTACACCGGTTTATTCCTTTCTTCCGAGCAAGCCTCTCAGCATAGATTCGCTGATTCCCTTCTGCCTGAAGAAGCCTGCAAGGGACTGTTCCAGTCCGGCTGTCTTGAACTTCCGGATGAATGCCTGCTTCTCTTCCTGGGAATAGCGATTGGTCTTTCTGATATCGTCCATGTGAATGAACCTCCTATAGTCGATATGCTATAAAAGTCCTCCGAAAAAACCTAGGACGAGACATAAATTCACCATACG
Organism: Caryophanales bacterium UBA4694; assembly: GCA_002404835.1. Taxonomy (GTDB): domain Bacteria; phylum Bacillota_I; class Bacilli_A; order RFN20; family CAG-288; genus Enterosoma. The sequence continues at coordinate 3,601 of DHKM01000024.1, forward strand.
GAATAGTTGTAGAATCCCCACTTCCCGTATTTCTGCGAACGGCTGTTTCCCGTTTCGATCATGAATACGGAATATGCCGGGATCCGAAAAAGATTTCTTCATCACCTTCAATGCACCGCGCTTGGATGCGGATTCCCTCAGTACCAGATAGGGATCGAAATAGGGATAATCATCGATGTCGTCCGGTATTGCCTTCGGCTTTCTTCTGATTATTTCGTTTTCCTCATACAGCGTATATTTCTGCTAGAGTTTCTGTTATGATTAAAGCGTTGAATGTAATCGCTTTCTGTGATATAATCGAAGAAGAAAGGATTATTTAAAATGGTTAAAAAGAAGTTGCTAGTCAGTATCTTTTTTGTAAGCATGTTATTTTTCCACTCCTATCAGAATTGCATTGTTGATTCAGAACAAATTTTACACAAAGCGACGCATCTCCGTACAAATGAAGCTGAAAATAATAATTTCGTTGTGTTTTCCTATAAAGATATTTTATTTGAAAAATATTCCGAGTATCCAGAATTAGAGAATATTTGTTCTTTTGATGATTTTTGTGATGGCTTTTATCGACAAAGCGAAGAAATTTGCGACTATGTTTTTTCACTTATTTCTAAACATGATTCAGAGTATATCAATCCAGAATCTGATATAGGTATTCAGAATGATACTCAGCAGGACAATAATATTCTCGAAATATTTTCTCCTGATGCCGATTATATTATGGCTAGTGATATCAAGGATTCTCAAAGTACTAATGCTCGCTTTTTTAAGAGAAGCCCAACATATGACGCAATAAAAAAAGGTAAAATCCAAAATGGTGATCTAATATTAGAGAAAAAAGATAATAATTCTATAGGTCATCTTGCTTTTATTAGCAACACGTCTCATTCAAGTGATTATGGTGATTATATTCAAACTATTGAATCCGTTGCCTCAGGTGTTCAATATGGCTTTTTGGATGATAAAAGAATGATCGATTATCAAGTTACTATTTATCGTGTCTATAGAGCTACCGAACTCGGCGTTGTTAGTAGAGCACTTTCCTTCTTGAAAAAGCAATTAGGAAAACCATATTCAATAAATTATACGTGTACACATATCGGCGACCAACCGAGCTGGTATTGTTCGGAATTGATATATGCTGCCTATTATGATGCTGGTATGGATATTCTTTATAATCCTAACTTTGACCCCGCAAAATTCGATTATGAAACGTGTCCTTTTATTCCAACTATGATGGAAAATAGGTTTTTTGGAGGGCAGATAATAGATGCTTTGAATGCATACTACCTGACTCTTTCTGTTTCGTCTTTTCAAAATTCTAAGTGGACTATTAAAGTATATAATCCCAATTATTTTCCCATAACTTTAGAGTATAATTCAAAAATGTGCTTTAAGGGAGATGCCATAGGTTGGAAATTATCTTCCGATGTCAAGCAAATTGCATTGAGTGCAGGAAAAGAAACGTCAATTTCAATAAATGAAAATTTTATGGCAACAACAATTGCCATATCATATTGTTATGACGGGAAACGATATATCACTTATGCAGATAAGCTGGATAAAAAGGAACTGACTTGCAATAGTCAAATCGCGCTAAAGGAGTGTTGATATGAAAAAACAGTGGATTGTTTCGTTTTTCAATTGTTTCACCTTACTTGCCTTTCTGGTATCTGCAATTATCCTATCCACCTATGAGACTGGCTCCATGATTTTCGATGAATGGATTTGTTTTACAATATACCTCATTCTATCCGGAATTCAGACCATGATATTGGTCTTCAAGAAGAATGGCAGCTTGAAAAAAGTCTTTTCCATTCTTCTTACTTCATTAAAAACATATACATTATGGCTTGCTTTCTCTCACACACAGAATCTGGGATTCTCATCGGAAGGGACGCCTTTCTATCCTGTATTAATTGCATCCGTTATCACTGTAATATTATCCCTTGCAGAACTCTTTTTCGGAAATACGATTCTTTTGTTATCCGGTAGGGAAGAGAATTCCCCTATTGGAAAAGCAAGGAAAAAGACTGGAATCATCTCTTTTGCTTTTTACCTTCTTGCCGTTATCTTCATAATTGTTTGTTCCTGTTTCTATCTATTCCAAACCAAAAACATTCAGGTATATCCGCCATTCTTTATCATAGATGGCCAAATTTTTCCTGTCCCTTTGATCCATGATTACTATTGGACGGG
>DHKM01000024.1:5899-25143 GCA_002404835.1 Caryophanales bacterium UBA4694
AGAAGAAAACAGCACGTCCGAAATTGATTTCTATGATTGTTCTTGTCCTTGGAAGCCTGGTTTCGGCTTTCTTGTGTTTGTTTGTGGATCAAACCGGAACCAAAGGAATTGTGGTTCCGACCGAACTTGTCTTATTGCTGTTTGTTGCATTTTCCGCATTCGTTTTAATTGCCTATCTTGTGGATTTTGTTTTTGGTTTCGCCAAAACAAAAAAGAAAGTAGATTGACATTTCTTTAAGCGTCAATTGCCGTCAGAATTCTATCTACACCTGGTCAATCAATCCTGTAAACCTCCGTGTTTATGGGATTTTTTTGTAGTCTTGTGCCCTACGAAACGGTTGAAATCAGATATTCAAACAAGTATATCTACGTTTGAGGCTCGGAATGGTCATCACGACATATGCGAAAGAGAAGAACATCTACGCCAACGCCTCGAAATCCAGGCGTGTCGGAAAGGTCGTCAAGGAAAAGCACATCTTCCAGAACAGGAAACACGGCCTTTACAAGTACGAACCAGAGACGGAGCAGATCACGGAGCTGACGAAGCAGAAAAAGAAAAGCGGTAGCTTGCATTGCATCGACTTCGGAGTCTCCTTCTTCCCCGACAAGATGATGGAGAGAATCGGAATCTAGGAAATCGTCTCATCCGTGGAAGGGATCGACCGCCAGTCACTTCTGGCACTGATTCTCTTCTATTTGGAATGCCGGGTTCCGAACAGCAATGCATTGGACTGGTTCGAAGGGAACTATGCCTCTGTCCTCTATTCCGATGCAAGGATGGACGACCAGAGAATCAGCGAGGTTCTTTCTGTTCTCGGAAAGGAGGAGACGAAATCCGTCATACTGAGGAATACTATAAACGGGAGACATTCAAAACCGCAATCATCAACGGCGTCCACTGCTCCTTTACCGCGGTCTCAAGCCACAACAGAAAGGGGCTCGATGGCACTACTTGATGCTGGGTATTGTACGACCTCGATCATCAGAAAACTGATGACCATGAAGATCAGCTTCATCACAAGGCTAAATGCCAAGATGGTCCTCTTACGAAATCTTGAAAACAAGGGGAACTTGATACGGTACGAAGAGAGTTTCTTCTATATCAGGATGTTCCGTTCAGCGATGAAAAGGTCCATGCCTATGTCTGCCTGGACAAAACATCCCATGCCTATAACACCATAAGGATGTCAGAAGGGAAGAACATACCCGAGAACAATTAGGCATGCGAGGAACTGATGAGCGACGGATTCTTCATCCTGATATCAAACGAGGAATACGGTACCGACAGAATCCTTCCGCGGTATTATCTGCGCCAGAAGATCGAGGTGCCGGAGACAATCAAACTCCGGCCGAAAAAAGTGTAGATAGAATTAGTTCTTGGATGAACAATAGTTAGAAAGTCATAAACTTTATGTTACTCCCTTATTTGTTGACAGAATTCAAAACATCAATTATACTTTAACAAAAAGAGAGGATAAATAATATGAAAAAGATTATGTTATCTATCATCCCTTCAACATTATTGTGCTGTTCTTTCACTACGGAAAAAGCTCCCATTCAATTCACTGATCAAATCAAATCCATTTTTAATCTTCCATCTACATCCGACATTAGCTCTACCACTAAAGAATTTTCCATATCTAAAGAAAAAGGTTTTCTTACTACATTCTATACCCAAAACAAATTGCTCGGTTCTGTACTATTCAACTCGTCAGTCTCGATTGCAAACATACAAGCGGTATACAAAGGAATGAATGAAACTGATTTGATCCATTTATATCAAGGTAATAAAAACGAGTCTTTAACAAACGAAGAACAATCTATTGATTCCATAGTTCAAAGCACGTATTCAGTTTCAACAAATTCAAAAGCCAAATCCATTGTCCCAACAGATTCATCTTCTTATTTCAGCGTAAACAAAACTTATTACTTTGAACGTGAGGTCAACCATTACACAGAATATTCCAAAATAAGACATGTTCCAAATTACATGAACACTATGTTTAATCACAAAGGTTGTGTCCCAACCACCGCTGCAATGTATTTTTCTTTCTTAGGAAATTCATCATATGATAGAAAAAATATATTAGAAGAACCTTTACCTCTGTCTCATACCGAAGATGAAGAAGCAGTAAACCGGTTCATAACGCTTTTGGGAGAAAATTACTTCAAAACAACATCATTAAGAGGAACATTCGAAGAATACATTGCGCCAGGATATACTTACTACTTAAATGAACATGGATATCATAATTATGAAACTACCATGACAAGAAACCTCACAGCATATCAAGAAGTCATAACAAAAACGGCTAATCCAGTTCCACTATCTGCCAATCCATGTGATATTTGGAAAGCCTTCCATTCTATATTAGGTATCGGATATCGAAGACTGCCGACAACTTCAGGCATAAAGGAATTGATTATCGTTAATGCAGCCTACGAAGATAAGATGGAAGAAATTGAAGTAGACGCTTCCTATATAGATCAATACTTTTTCATTCATAAAAAATAGCATCATGAAAAACAAGAATTTAATCAAGACAATGATTCTATCTTCTTCTCTCCTCTTCGGTTGCAAAAGCAATTCCGTTTCAGTTTCTTTTCCAAGAATCAGTGACTTCACCGGAGTGCATCTTTCTGAATCCATTTCTCTTCCGAAATTCGAAGAAATCGAAAATTTCAATTTCTTCCTTGAGGGACATGGCTATGTATCGGATTGGAAAGAATGCAATCCCAAAAAGGAATGGCTTTACAATTCCGTAAAGGATTACTTCAAGGTCGAAAGGGATTTCTCCGGAATGAAAGTAGGAATCGGAGCATATGACTCGGGATTCTTCCAAATTCTTTTCAAGGACAAGACGACATTCAGTTTCGGAGTCGGAACAGTCATGATCATCACGGAAAGCGCCGATTATCTTAAGAATTCCGACAATGATCCTTTCTGCACAGACAAAAGATTTACTTTAGAAAAGTCTTCCTATGAATTTGCCCAAGAGCTTAAAAAATGTCTGAATTCTTATTTCGATAAAGAGAATCCATAACAGGTGAATTCTTATCCAATTAAAATCCGCTTTCAGGTTTCCTTCCTGGAAGCGGATTTTACTTTCTTTCCTCCGCTGTTCTTGTTACAATACCTCGGATAAGGTAGGTGCAAAATGTTACAGTTAAATAATATCGCAATGCAATTCGGAGGAAGGGTTCTTTTCAAAGACGTCAATGTTTCCTTCACACCGGGTGAATGCTTCGGAATCATCGGGGCCAACGGAGCCGGAAAGTCGACGCTTCTAAGAATCATCTCCGGAGATCTTGAGCCGACGGAAGGTTTTGTCAGCAAGGATCCGAAAGAAAGGCTTTCCGTTCTGAAGCAGGACCAGCATGCCTTCGATGACCATGAAGTCCTGGAGACTGTTTTGATGGGATATCCAAGGCTCATCCAGGTCATGAAGGAGAAGGATGCTCTTTATGCCAAGCCGGATTTCAGCGACGCTGACGGTGTTCTTGCCGCAGAACTCGAGAATGAATTTGCGGAAATGGATGGATGGAACGCGGAATCCAATGCCGAGACTCTTCTTTCTTCCTTAGGTGTTTCCTTGGACAACGAGCACAAACTGATGAAGGATGTCGATCCTAGAGACAAGGTCAAGGTCCTTCTTGCCCAGGCTCTTTTCGGAAATCCGGATATCCTGGTCCTGGATGAACCAACCAACAACCTCGATGAGAGGGCGTGCCGCTGGCTTGAAGAATTTCTGATCAACTTCACGAATACGGTTCTCATCGTCTCCCACGACCGTTATTTCCTCAACAACGTCTGTACCAGGATCCTCGATGTCGATTACAATGCCATCAATCTTTTCGTCGGAAACTACGACTTCTGGTATCAGTCTTCCCAGCTCATCCAGCAGCAGATGAAGGATCAGAACAAGAAAAAGGAAGAAAGAATCAAGGAATTGGAAGACTTCATCCGACGTTTTGCAGCAAATGCCGCAAAATCAAGGCAGGCAACTTCCAGAAAGAAATCGTTGGAAAAGATCCAGCTTGACGAGATCAAGCCATCCAGCAGAAAGTATCCGTTCATCTCCTTCAAGAGTGAATACCCGCTTGGAAACGATATCCTCGAAGTCCGGGAAGCAACAAAGGATGGTTTCTTCAAAAACCTGGAATTCACCATCCGGAACACAGACAAGGTTGCCTTCATCGCGGATAACTCGCTTGCCATCACCAAACTTTTCGACATCATTTCCGGAAGAGAAGAATTGGATAGCGGAAGCTATAAATGGGGTATTACGACCAAACCGATGTATATTCCTGCAGATTTCAAGGAATTTGATGGCATCAACGACTCCTTGGTCAATTATCTTAGACCTTATGCAAAGGAAACCACCGATGCTTATATCAGAGGTTTCCTTGGTAGAATGCTCTTCACCGGAGAAGAGGCACTCAAGAGCGTATCCGTCCTGTCCGGAGGAGAAAAGGTAAGGCTTCGTTTCTGCAGAGTCATGTTGGATCCTGGCAATGTCATCATCCTGAACGATCCGACCAACCATCTTGATCTGGAATCCATCCAGTCTCTGAACAAGGCCATGGCCGAAGCTCCGAAATCCGTCTTCCTCTTCTATTCCCACGATAGAGAACTTGTCAATTCCATCGCCAACAGAATCATCTATCTCAAAGCGGATGGAAGCTTCATCGATCGTCAGATGACATACGAAGAATTTCTCGAATACATCGACAAAACAGGAAAATAGATAATTCCACTTAGTTACAACTTATAAATGATGATGAGATTTTGTTGATTTCATCATCTTTTTTTGTTTCAAAAAAAGACAGCTGGATTCTGAATATTGTTTCATTCAGATAGCTGTCTTTTGATTCAGTGTTTTAGGATATGGAGCTCGTAAAGGTCAGCAACAAGTTCATAGAGCGGAAGTCCCATGACCGTGGATTCGTCACCCTCCAGAAGCGTGGATGTGATGAAGTCTTTGTCCTGGATTCCATAGGCTCCTGCCTTATCCATAGGGGAACCGGTTTCGATGTATTCCTGGATTTCGAGGTCTGCCATCTTCTCGATGTGAAGTTTTGCACTCACGACCCGGCTTTTCAGTTCTTTGTCTCCCTGGAAGAGAGCATATGCCGTGATGACTTCGTGGGTGTTGTCCTGAAGCATCCTGAGCATATTGAAGGCTTCGTTTTCATCCTTCGGTTTTCCAAGCTGCTTGTGTTCGAACAGAACCATCGTATCGGAAGCGATGACGATATCGTCAGGATGTTCTTTTGAAACATCCTTTGCCTTTCCGATTGCTTCCATAAGGCAAAGCTTCCGGAGTGAGGAATTCTGGATGCTTCTTTCATCGAAATGAGACGGAATGGTCTCAAAGGGAATATCGCCAAGGATTTCCTTGAGAATCTCTTTTCTTCTCGGAGACTGGCTTGCAAGGATGATCATTCTATTCCCCTTTGTTTGCCGTGCTGTCGTAATTCAAGATGACAGGGATGATCATCGGATTGCGGTGGCTTTCACGGTAGAGGAATCTTCCGGCAACGGTCTTGACCGTATTCTTGATATCGGAGAAAGTGATTTTGTTTCCGGAATTCATCAGGGAATTGACGGAAATGCCGATAATTTCGGCTGCTTTCTTCTGAAGTGCTTTCTTGTTGGAAGAAATGAACCCTTCACTGTCGACAACCGGGGTATACAGAAGCTTGCTTCTCTTGGTGTCGATGACAAGATAGACGCCGACCATTCCCTCATTGATGAGAGTAGAGCGGTCTTTGATGACGGAGTTGGAAAGACCGACTGTGGATTTTCCATCAATATAGATGCTGTCAGCCGGATATTCTCCGCCTCTTGTCACTTTATGGTTGATGAGTGTAAGGACATCTCCGTTTTCACACACGAAGACATTCTTCTTCGGCATTCCGCATTCGACGGCGATCCTTCCGTGAAGCTTGAGCATTCTATATTCGCCATGGATTGGCATGAAGTATTTCGGTCTTGCGATTTTCTGGAGAAGTCTCATTTCCTGTCTGGATGCATGTCCGGAAGCATGGAGGTTGTTCAGAACGGAATTGGTGACAACGCTGGCTCCGAGTCTGGTAAGCTGATTGGTCAGGGCATTGACAGAGGAGGTGTTTCCTGGAATAACGGAGGAAGAGAAGACAATAGTATCACCTGGAAGGACATGGATATATCTGTGTTCACCTCTGGCGATTCTGGACAAGACAGCCATCGGTTCGCCTTGGGTTCCCGTGCAAAGGATACAGACATCGCTTGGCGGAAGGGTTTTCAGATCTTCGGGTCTTGCGATATATTCATCCGGAACTTTGATATATCCGAATTCTCTGGCTGCATCGATGTTGCTTTCCATACTACGGCCGAAGATGATGATTTTCCTCTTGTACTTCATCGCCATTTCGATGATCTGTTCAATACGGGAGATGTTGGATGAGAAGGTAGAGATGATAAGTCTTCCGCTGGACTCGGAGAAAACGTCTCCGATTCCCTGGATGACCGTCTTTTCACTTGGCGTATAGCCTTCTTTTTCGGCATTGGTGCTATCAGCCATCAATAGGTCGATTCCCTGATCACCGAAACGGGAGAGTTTGGAAAGATTGAAGTCTCCGTCAACCGGGGTAAGGTCAATCTTGAAGTCTCCGGATTCGACAATGGTTCCCTGAGGAGTATTGATGAAAATACCGAAAGAATCCGGAATGGAGTGGGTAACATGATAGAACTGGCAGGTGAAATCACCGAAACGGATGACGTCTTCCTCTTTGTACTCGATAACCTTGGTTCTGGTCGCAATCTTGGAATCGTCAAGCTTATGTCTGATCAGAGCACAGGCAATCTTCGGTGCATAGATGACCGGAACATCCACCTGCTGAAGAAGGAACGGAATTCCACCGATGTGATCTTCATGTCCATGGGTGATGACCAGGCCCTTGATCTTGTTCTGATTCTCCCTGAGATGAGTGAAATCCGGAACGACATAGTCGATACCTGGCATTGCCTCATCCGGAAACATGACACCGCAATCGACAATCAAAAGAGAATTTGCATTTTCAACGCAATACAAATTCTTTCCGACCTCTCCAAGTCCGCCCAAAGCATAGATCTGGACAGGAGAAATCAACGTATTTTTCGCATTAGCCATATTAATACTGCTCCTTATTTTGATACGTCCTGAAATACCACATAGAAAATCGTGCGTGCGGATTTCTTTTTAAATGTAAACATATCTTCTTGCGAAAATTAGTATAGCGGAAAGTCTTGGCCTCTTCAAGACGAAAGAGAAAAAAACGTTTTCAATTGTTGTCTTATAAAAGCCACAAAAAATACTTTTTTTCCTTTTGCAATTTAATTAGGGTATATCACAGAATCGGTTAAGATATCTCTATCGGTATAAGAGCAGTTAGCATCAGGCAATCTTGACTGCATTTGGGTCTTCGTAAAATGGGTCTTCTTTGTTGATTCTTTCATAATAGAGGACGCCATCAAGATGGTCGTATTCATGTTGGAAAACAATAGCTGGATATCCATGAAGTTTAAGAGTCACTTCTTTCTGGGAAACAACGTCATATGCCTTCATGGTAACCTTGAAATAGCGGTAAACATATCCTTTCACATCTTGCGGAACAGATAGGCATCCTTCTCCCGTTTCAAGATATGCTTTTTTGACGGAAGAAGAGAGAATCACCGGGTTGACTAGTCCATATTCATAAGTCTTGTCATTGTCCTGGAAATAGATGGCAAAAAATCTCTCGGAAATCCCGATCTGCGGAGCAGCAATGCCTACTCCAGGGCGGATGTTGTACTTCTTGCTCAAGACTTCATCCTGGGAATCCTTCAGATACTGGACCATGTCCAATATGGTATTGCGTTTTTCTTCCGAAAGCGGCAACTGTACTTCTTTTGCCTTCTGATGAAGGACTTCTTCGTTGTCGTAGTGTATCTTAAATAGTTTCATATTCAATCCTTTCTGAATCCTTGTGATAGTTCTTTCCTGGTTTTGGCAAATTCACTCGGAATGTCTTCATCTTTGAGTGTCTTCACTTTTTCAGTGCTTCCCAGTTCTTTTGCCATTTTATAGAACCAGCATTTGTATTCCAAAACCTTCATGGTCTTGTTCATATCTTCGATCTGCTTTTCCAGTTCTACTCTCTGCTTCTCAAAGAGCATCCCTCTTTCTTCAATGGTGGAGTCTCCTTGGATGGCCAAAGTGATATATGTCCTGATGTCTTTGATGGACATTCCCGCTTTTTTCATGCATTCGATGACTTTCAGCCATTCATAGTCAGATTCTTTGAATCTTCGGATGCCTCCTTCGGAACGCTCGACAAAAGGAAGGAGACCTTCTTTATCGTAATATCGAAGTGTCGATGGCATAATATTGAGCCTGCTTGCCATTTCACCAATTGTATAGAACATTTTCCACCTCCATGATAGTTGATGGACTATTGACTTAAAGTTGACTTTAAGTTGTATATTAATATAACTTTTGAGACATTGTGTTTCAAGAGGATTGATTTGAAGGGGAAAAACAAAACATGAACAGACCTTATACTATCTGCTATATGATAATGTCAGCAGACGGAAGAATCGATTGTCCAATGACCGAGAATCTTCCTGGAGTAGAGGAATATTATCCGCTTCTGGATTCACTTGACTGCCCAAACCATATCAGCGGAAAAATCACATCGAAACTGGAGATTGCCTCCGGAGAATTCAAAGATTTTTCCAACGAAAATATTGGAAAAGAATGTTTCTATGATGCCGGAAACGGAGGGGATGGATTTGAAATCATCATAGACAGCAAAGGAAGCCTTTGCTATGAAAAAGGTGCAAACTTTCTCATCATCACAACCAAAGAAGCAGATAGAAACTATATCCGATATCTGAAAGAAAACAAAATTTCCTATATTGTCGTCGGAGATGGTGAAGTGGATCTTAAACGGGCATCCGAGATTCTCTTCGATGAATTCAAAATAAAACGAATGGCTGTTGTCGGAGGTGGGCATATCAATGCCGCATTCCTGAAAGACGGTCTTCTGGATGAAATCATCCTTCTGATCGGTGCAGGAATCGATGGTCGGAAATCAATGGTTTCGGTTTTCGATGGACTTAACATGGACATGCCTTTGACAAAGCTGAAACTCAAGGAAATCAAATCATTCGCGTCCGATGCTGTCATGATCCGTTACTCGGTTTTAAATAAAGGAAAACAAGATGAAAACAACAAATAAAAGTGAGTTCGAAAAAGAAAATATATTCGGTTTCGGAAAGCCGAATACGGCCTACAGCCAATTTTTCATCGGAAATTCTTTTCTGAATCCTCTGACCAAAAAAGAAGACGGACTTGCAGTATCGAATGTGACTTTTGAACCAGGATGCCGAAACAACTGGCATATTCATCATGCCACCAATGGAGGAGGCCAGCTACTTCTCTGTACGGCAGGCGAAGGCTGGTATCAAGAAGAGGGGAAAAAGCCTGTTTCTTTAAAGCCAGGCTCCGTCATTATGATCAAAGCCGGAGTCAAGCATTGGCATGGTGCAAAGAAAAACAGCTATTTCAGCCATATCGCCATTACTGTACCGGGAGAGAATATCTGGAACGAATGGCTGGAGCCGGTCAGCGACGAGGATTATTCCAAATTGGAGGACGGAGGAGAATGAAAGTAAAGCAGACGACCGGAAGAGAGCAGCTTGGGGAATTCGCTCCGGAATTTGCCAAAGTGAATGACGATATTCTATTCGGAGAGGTCTGGTCGGATGATACCTTATCCTTAAAGGAACGGAGCATGATTACCATTGTATCTTTGATGTCTCAGGGACTCATTGACAGTTCATTCCAATATCATCTTGAGACTGGAAAGAAGAACGGCATCACCGAAAAAGAGATTTCTGCTATCATCACTCATTCTGCTTTCTATTGTGGATGGCCGAAGGCCTGGGCTGCCTTCAAAATTGCTAAGGTAGTCTATTCAGAAGAATGAATCCATTCGGGAGGATGTCCTCATGGCATCTTCCTTTTTAATTGGAATAACTGTCTCTTGTCGATACCGTCTTTTCCGTAAAAGTGTTTCTCTATGATATAATATTTTCGCTATGAATCTAGAACAATTTAAACAAGAGGAAGAGGATATCCTGGAGAAAATAAAGTCTTCTTCCTATTTCAAAAATGCCCAGGAACTCTCTTTGGAAATTTCCTCAAATCCAGAATTGATTGCGCTATCCAAGAAGAGAGATGATGCCTATGTCGTAGCTGCAACTACAGAGGACATGGATTTAAGGCATAAAAAGGAAATTGAAGCCAAGGAGGCAAATGACGCTCTTTTGTCTTCAGACCTTGTCAAAAAGTATATGGAAAACTATAGAGCCGTCAAAGATATTCTAAACCGAATCAACGATGGAATACTCAAGGAGCTACGATATGATTAGAATCATTGCCGGAACTTATAAGGGGAGATTTCTGAAGGTACCGGATAGCAAAGTCACCCGTCCGACCATGGATAAAGTCAGACAGGCTCTTTTCAATGCCATCAAGGATAAAAGCCTAGGAAGCGTGGTACTTGATTTGTTTGCTGGCTCTGGTGCCATGGGACTTGAAGCATTGTCTCGTGGAGCAAAGCAAGTTTATCTTAATGACAAGAACAGAAGCACTTTTGTTATAATGAGAGAAAACGCATTATCATTAAGTACGGAGAAAGACAAGATAATCTTATCCAATTTAGACTATCGGGTTTTCTTAAAGCGAAATACTGACTTGAAGTTCGATCTTGTCATTCTTGATCCTCCATACAAGTTCACCATCAATGCAGATATCATCGAATATATGAAGAAATTCTCCATGCTGAATGATGATGCCGTCATCATTTCGGAACAGGATTATCCTAACAAGGAAATCGATGGATTCACAATGAGGGAATACCGTTATGGTCAGAAACATGTAGGGCTTTATACCTACAAAAAGGAGTCAGAATGAAGATTGCAGTCTATCCAGGATCTTTCGATCCTTTTACTAACGGCCATCTTGATGTCGCTTTGAGAGCCAAGAAGATTTTCGATAAGGTCATCATCATGGTTGCCTATAATTCCAAGAAAACCAGTTATCTTTTCAGTGCCCAGGAAAGAGTAGATATGATCAAGGAGAGTGTCAAAGACTATTCCGGAATCGATGTCATCAGCTATGATGGATTGGTTGTCAAAAAGGCAAAGGAGCTGCATGCACAGGCTTTGATTCGTGGACTCAGAGCAGTTACCGATTATGAGGCAGAATTCCAATTGCATGAAGTCAACGAATTTCTTGCTCCGGATATTGAGATGGTCTATCTGATGTCTCATCGGGATCAGGCTTTTGTATCCTCAAGCAATATCAAGGAGATCTTCGATTATGACGAAGATATTTCACATCTAGTCCCAGAGCCTGTCCTGAAGGCAATGATGGAGAAGAAACGGAAAACTAGATAAAACTTCACGTTTCTTTTTCAGAAAAATTCACCATAGAAAATAGGGTTTCCTCTATTAAGTTTTCCAATGGATATCTCAAATGTTTTGTTTCTTCAATATATGGAAATACGCTTTTTTAGAATAAAGTAAATATTGTGAAAATCAAGTGTTTTTGATATACTTATAAAAAGAAAGGAAAATTCAGAGAAAAATCAGTAATGTGTTTCCTTGACGACTGCCTTGATTGGAAAAAAAATGAAAGGCCTTCAAGAAGTCCATATTGATGGATATGGCACAAAGACAGTCGAAATCAAAGAAAACTGATTTGCAACTGTAATTGTATGCGATTGGAAATCAAACAGCAAAAATTTTGTCACTTACACAGATGGATTACAGGAAAACTCTGGAGGAATAATGTAACGATATGCCGTATTATAATTCATTCCTTGAAGTACGGAATGTCACAATGATCATTCCGAATACAAAAAAGTTCGAATTAAATCAGGTGAATGTGTCATTTCCAGAAAAAGGAATCTATTTTATAACAGGAAGAAACGGAAATGAAGGCTTAAAATTTTTATCCATAATCAGCGGACTTAATAAACCGGATTCTGGTGAAATTCTTTTTTCAGGAACTTCCATATATAAAACAAAGAAATCCTATTTGGAAACATACCGAAATAAAATCGCAAGTATCGTCTTCAAAGACAATGGACTTATGGAAACTCAGTCGGTTCAAGATAATCTCATTCTTGCCTATAAGCTTACAAATCACAAATCAAATCCGGATAATATCAAACAGGCACTCTCAAAAGCAGGTCTTCCGAATTCAAATGGTTTTCTAAGCAAAACAGTTTCTCAATTATCCGAAGACGAGAAAAAGAGGGTAGCAATTGCCCGGGCTTTGGTCAAAGATGTGAAGATTCTTATTGTAGAGAACCCTTCTTTCCCAAAAAAGGAACCAGAAAAGAAAATCTATGAAATACTGAAGGAGCTTTCCAAATCCATCCTTGTGATTGTAAGCTCATCGAACAAAGAAATCATAGATGAGTACTCTGATGGAACAGTTACTTTTACAAACGGTCAATGTTCGGATATGAATTTCTGTAGGAAAGATGAATCACAGCATTCAGATTTCCGTATGCCGAAAAACAAACATCTACCTATTATGGATATTTTTCGATTTGGTCTTCATTCTTTTTATGCAAAGAAAATCAAATATGCCATAACCTTTGTTCTTACTTTGGTTCTCTTTTCCGGTCTTGGAATAACCTTCATCTCTCAGACAAGCAAAAAAATAGAGCCTCTTGTATCCATGCTTTATGACAACAGCATCGAAGACGTGATTCTTAGCGATGAAAATGTTCTCATAGAAAATAGGGCACTTGACCCTGAGATTTTACTGCGGAAAGGATTTTCCGAAAAACAACTTATCGCAATAAATAATGAGATTCCAGAAAAAGAGCAGATCAGAGTCTATAACAACTACGCCCTTAAGCTTAAGGTTCCGAACAATTCCACATTCTTCGATTTCGAGAAAAACATCACCTACGATTTACTTGAATGGGAGCAAACAGAGAAGATAGAAACTGCCTATACAAACACTTTCTATGAAAATTTCCACGGCTTTATGGAAATGGATGAAGAAAGCTTTGAGTACACTGGCTTTTCCTTAGATAAAAGGATTCAAAACAAAGCTGAGTGTCATCTTCCATCAAAATATGATGAATGTGCAATTTCCGGATTCAAAGCAAACCTATATCTGGAAAAAGGATACAGGGATGAAAATGGAAACATCGTTTCTCTTAAAAACCTCGATGACCTGATTGGAAGAAAACTGGACAACTTCACCATTACAGCAATATATGAAACCAGAGAGGATAGGGATCTTGCCAAAAAGCATTCCTTCGAGAGCCCCAATAATAAAGCGGAGAAATTGGAAAACAATCGATATTGTGATGGCACATACATCAATAACTATCTCTATTTGAAAAAGGGAACCTTAGACAACTTCGAAAAGAACAACGACTGGAAACAGACCTTTGCTTTCGGTCTCTTCTACCATCTTCCGGAAAACAAAGCTTCCTGCCTTTCTCTCCTTAATAAAATGACCTATGCTTACAAAGATGAAGATGGGGTCGATTTCAAAATAAGGCCTAATTTGCTTTCCCCAGTTACAAGTGTTGTAGATAGCGCAAGAGTTTTCCAAAGCGGAACCTTGATAAATATCTACATCGCCGTCTTGGTCATTTTCCTTATATTTGATCTACTGCTCGTCATTTCTTTGTTTTCCCATGAATCAAAACGGGAAAGAAAGGAAAGATACATCCTATTATCCTCAGGAGCCAGCAAGAAGGATCTATTGTTCATCATTCTTTCGAAGAGCTTCTTGTTCTCATTCCCTGCTTTGATTCTTTCTATCATTCCGATCGAAATCATCTGTGTCATTAAAAACAGCGGATATCTATGCAAGTTCCTCCTGTTTAAAGGTCTTCCGGTTCTCTATTTGTTCCTATCCGCTTTTTGTTTTTCTATCATCATATCATTCATTCCTTTTATGAGACTACTTCGAAAGAAAAGTATAGATATCATCAACGAGAAAAATGACTGAGTCCTATAAGATTTGAATCAGAATAAAACAATCTATTGACTTTGGCTGTGAATCTAGGAACTGTCTTAAAACATGTTCTTGATTCACAGCTTTTTTACATGTGACATAAACAACAAACTCGGATCATTCGTCGAACAAAACTTGGTAATCAGACTTTTACAAATAGGAAAAAAGCCTAAAGCTCATTGATATATATCTATGCTTTAGGCTGTAATTTGATTTGGATGAGTCAGGGTTCGTCTGATGAAGTCGGAAAGAATCCGGTTTACTATTCGATTGGAAGAATCGCAAACGTGATGGAATCTCCTTCGAAACGATATTCAAGGCGGTTGAAGAACGTGAACTTCTTCGCTTCTTCATCATATTTGATTTCCTTCTGAGGCGTCAAAGAATAGATCATCTTCGCATAGGAATAATCTCCGTTTGCATTCAGTTTCAATTCACCGGTATTCTCAGAATTGATAAATTGGCGTACCTTGAAGAAATCATCCTTCCCATTAAGAAGAAAATACGGAATAAGAACCCAGCCATAACTCATAAAACGACTAGATGCACTGGAAAACAAATAAAGAGGCGTATCCATATGAGATTTACCTTCATGAATAAAGAAAAACTCAAGCTTCTCGTCGATAATGGGGGTCATAAAGAACATATCCCACTTCCATTCATACGCGATTTTCTCCTTATCAAGATATTCGGTGATGCTTTCCATAGAATAGCCTTCTTGAAATTCAAAATTCGTATTTTCTTCATAATAGGCAATCACTGGGACTTTAATTGTAAAATCATAATCACGATTCAAGCTGGAGGTTCTCACTTTCTTTGCTTTGGTTCCGCCTCCACAGGAACATAACGAGATTGCAAGAGTTAGAAGTAAAATTGGTTTTATTTTTGCCATATTTAATATTCCTTAATAATTCATATTGTACATACTATCGACAGGATTTCTGAATAAATTGTCCAACAAATAAACATGGGAATATGAAGTCCATCCAAAGTTTACAATAAAGTACCTATTTGTTTGTCCCTGCCCTAAAGGCTCATCCCTAGTACCATAACAAGTGACAGCGTGGTTAACCTTTTTTCCATCTGCAGGACTAACAAAATTCCCAAATAAAGCAATAGGTTTATTATCTTGTATGCACATATTAATATTAGCAACAGTAGACAGCAGCATAGCAAAGTGATTTGCCTTGATTCCAATACGACTACAATATTCTGTCATGACGCTTTTAATGTCGAATGCATCCGTTGAATATTTCTTCCCTATTTCCAATCCGAGGTTAACCAGACAATCATGGAATTCAGCTTTGAACCTTTTCTTTCCTTCGTATGTTTCGATATAAGAGTCTGCTACAAATCCGTTGTTGAATTGATACTTTGAATAATAAAGAATCATTGCAGCACAAAGATAACCACAGGTTCCATCTTTGTTATACGGCTTGCCTGTTCCATCATTGCGCTGAAATCCAGATAATTCGGATAAAATTTGATAATTATCAATATAGGTATCGTAATTATAAGAAAAATTAGCTAAAACATGTTTCACTTCAACATTTGACCTAGCTGCTTTTTTTCCCTTATCATACAGTTCGTCTTTTGTTAAATTATTTTTCGAATCATATGACATCGGACCATCATAAATTAAAACATTACTTTTGAGATTACGATAAGGACTTGGCGCATCAGGACTGAATTCAATGACATTCCCTGTGGAATCATCAACAATTTCATAACCACGTTCATATTCATAACAACTGTATTTCTTGTCGAAATCAGATGAAAACAGGTGTTGAACATTGGTATTATTAATTAAGCCGGATTTGTTTTGTGAACTTACATTGGATGAGAGCGAAGTCAACATCAGAACTGACATTAGCAGCATCTTCATTGTTATCCCCCCCTTTTTTTGTCAATTACACATACTGAATTTATTTTTATAATACAAAAGCAACATAAGTTTGTCAACGATAATACATTAAATTAAAATTCTCGTCAAATCTTATAATTCAATTTTTCAACAAGCAAGTAAAAGCTTTACTCAATTACACATTGCTTAATCATACAAATCGCACTAGCTAAATAATCAGGGGCATATCCCATAACAACTATCAAAAAGCTTCCCATTAAGACTTTTTGAAATAAAGCCAGTATTAACTCCTTGCGAAAATCAGCATTCCAATACTCTAGATTGTCAGGCATTACTCTTACAATCAAATCGAAGCACAAAAAAAGACTACTTCTTTTTTTGGAGAAATAGTCTTATCATTTTTAGGACTTTCGATATCTCTGAATCAGCGTGAAGTCATAAAGCTGATTGAGAAGATCTGTTTCATTGGTATCAGAGATACCAGAGAGATTTCCAAGAACAACCTTATATGGCTGATAAGCTTCGGTGGATCCTTTGGTTCTGGAATAAGTCACAAAGGAGACAGTCGGAAGTGTTGCGTTATCACCGATGGAATCGGAGATATCTTTATCAAGCTTGGAAAGGTTATCACTGCTGTAATACATCTTATCCGGATCAAAGTCTGCACTATCCTGCTGCTTATAACGTTCAAGCAAGGATTTGCAAATGGCATCCTGTTGTTCAAGAGTAATATCAGTATTTTCATACTTGATACTATCATGGGAGGTTTCAGCAGTAGAGCTTTCAGAACTGTCACCCGGCACCCAAGAAACATTTAAAGTATAGAACCTGACCTTACTATTAACAGCATCCATTTTCTGAAGCTTGTTGTAAGCTTTTTCAAGATACTTCTGCATTTCCGTTGCAGTGGAATCGTTATCCTTGTAGAACATGACAACGAAACCTTCATTATTGGAAGAGAATCTCTTATCAACAATAGGAGTCTGATCATAAGTATCAGTACCAAGAAGACCTGCAGCTTCTTTATCCTGTCCACTTACAAGTTTCTGATAACGGCTATAATTGATTTTATGAGCTTTGTAGAAACCAGAATTATCGCCATTCAAATTGGAAGTAATTGCTTTTGCAATATAAGGAACTGAAATAACACCACCGACAACAACGCCAACAAGCAAAAGAACCTGCAACCAGGCAGCTTCTTTGAACCATTCCCACCCTGCAGCGATATGGGCTTTGGCTTTTTTATTGACATCTTTCTTGGTTTTATCAGCCATTTTCATTCCTCCATCGAATTAGCGCACAAAGGAGTCTACATATAATAACAAATGCGTATTTACAAAAAAGTGGTGCCCTCACCCAGAATCGAACTGAGAACTGGTCCTTACCAAGGACCTGTTATACCACTTAACTATGAGGGCGTTTCCAAACGCGTACAATAGTTTATAGGATTAAGTCAGAAATGTCAATAACTATCAATGAACTAGTTGAGTTTTTCTTCTATTCGGCGTTTGTTTTATAAGTAAGGTTAGATCATACCAGGTTTGACCATAACAATTCGATTAAAGCTCAATATTCTAGCCTATATTCTTTGTTTTTTGTTTTCCTGAAATTTATCAAAAAACTTTATGGATTTTAAGGTATCAAAAAAACAATCCCATATTTTTCATCAACAAGAATCAGGCTTTGAACTGCGCCGCCATCCATGGACGGCGTCACAGAGCATTCATGCAAACCACCTCCCGAAGCAGGAAAACCCTGCTTCAGGGAAGCGGAAGCCGGATCTCTAAGATACCTTCGTTATCTTGTCCACTGGCAGCGGATAAGAACGCTCGTATTCGTTGCCGTCGTCAAGCCATGCTAGGTCCTTCTCGACCTCCCAGAAGCTCTTTCCGTCCCAGATCTTCGCCTTCAAAAACTTCTCGCGGAGCGCATCCTCGTTCGGACCTTCCATTTCGATCTGACTGAAATCGATCCAATGTCCGTTTTCATCCTTGATATCCTCGTAGTATTCGTTGTCGATGTTCTTGGCTCTCCACTTCATGATCCTCAGATGCATAGTATGCGTATTGTCTACATAGCTTTCAAAAAAATGGATGAAGCCGTTGTAGTAGATGGTCGCATCCGCGTTCCACCAGCCCGTGTCCAAGAACCTCTCAAGAATGCCATTGATCATATTCGATATCCTCCAATTGTTCCGCGTATCTTGTCTCTACTTCCTTAGTTATCAATTCAGCATCGTTGTGATCCAGGTTTCCTTCCGTATAGACATGCATATGCCAGATAGGATGTTCCCTGTCCCCATGGTTCAGGTTCGGCTCCGGATGGTAGGCAATCTCGATGATGGGCATATGGTCCTCGCCATAGATCCTCATGGCATGGAAGATGCCCTTCTTGAAGATGACGTAGACGGAGTTCGGAAGGTGGGAATAGTCCGGCATGGAATGGTGCCCCCTTCCGATGCCTTCGATAACCTTTCCTCCGTGAGGAAGGACGCTGGCCGTCGTATATTCGGCGTCCTTCTGATGTCCGTTTCTGGCCACGGAACCACGCGAACCCATGTCAGGCATCCTCCTCTACCAATGTGCCGTCCCAATTGAAGAGACGGATCTGATTTCTTTTCGAAAGCTGTTTTTTGCCACCGAAAGACTCATTATAAGGAACCAAGCAAACATCTTCCGGTATACCTTTCACTTTCGTTCCGATACATATCTGTCTGGAATTCGGGAAGCGCCTCCTCAGTTCAAAGAGCCCGTTCAAGAACATAGTTCGGCATAATTCGTTGTTCGTTCCAAGAGTGGATATGAAGAAAACGGAACTGTCCCGAAGTCCGGCAAAGCAGATATCATAAGTATCTTCATCCACCCATCCGACGGTCGGATATACTTTTATACCATAACTCTGAAGATATCTGCCAAACCATCTATTTTTTCCTACCGCCTGAACAATTGACCATCTACTCATTCCAGAAGACATGCTGAAATCCAACGATGTAGCTCCATAATATCCGGAAATCTTTTCAACGAACTTAATTGGATTTTTGTATGCTTTTTCTAAAATCTTATCATTGACAAAGGAATGGATGATTTTCCTTTCTTTGTCAGCGTCTTTTGCCGAGACATTGTTGGGATTAATCAAAAACAGCTTGCTTCCCACATTTGAGATATTCAATTCTTCCTTCTCGATGAAAGGAATACCCAACATATCTCTATCCCAATTGTCAGGTTCAGGATGAACAATATTGACAAATTCCTTGTTGCTATAAACTGGCATATCAAAAATTTCCTTTCCAAGGAACCTTTGGTATATAATCTTCATTG
>DHKM01000026.1 GCA_002404835.1 Caryophanales bacterium UBA4694
AAAAGGGGCTGTTACGAAATTGATTCCTCAAAAGGGTCAGTTCTGACAGCCTTTTTACTTTCGTATTTTTCGGATTTCCTCCGGCTCGGTTTTACCTTCGGAAATTCCTCCGCGGGTGTATTTTCTGGCAGTTCGTATTTGACCAACGCCTTCCCATTTCCGCTCATATAGCTGAACAGTTTCCTCACATTGAACCCACAGCTGAACAGCATCATTTCCAGTTCCGCCTTATGGATTCCCGTTCTTTTGAAACGTACCTTCGACATATCCTCCTTCATGATGCCAAAAGTGCCTTCGGCCACTATGGATCTTAGGATTCTCATACGGATTCCTTCCGGCGACAGGAGCAGTTTCCTGGCTTCGTCCTTGAGCCTTTCATATGTGGGATTGAGTTCCGCATATCTCTTCCCATCGTTCTTGTATTTCAGCGCTTTCCTGCATCGGTAGGTATATTCGCAGCCCAGGCATCCATCGAAAAGATACTGGAGATTCCCTTTGCGGCGTACATGTCTCGATTCGCTGTGGAATGGCCCAGCTCGTTTCCCGTTCAGGCAGGTTATCGCATTGTCCGGACCGAGGAAGAAGAGCTGCGGCCTTTTCCCTCCGGATTCGCCTTCCCAGCTCAGGAACTTCACAAAGGCCCTGATTCCGTTCACCTTCATGAAGGAATAGTTCTCTTCTATTCCGTATCCGCAGTCGGCTACCACTGCCGTAGGATATCTTCCGTGCATACGTCGGAACCGTTCCAGCAAAGGAATTAAAGTATAGTAGTCGGCACGGTTCTGATAACATCCGAAATCCGTAATCAGGCCGTAGTTTTCCGCAAACTGTACATTATATGCCGCGTGGAAGTTGGAACCGTGTCCAGAATAATAGTCTGTTTTGAGTGACATGGCTGTGGCGTCATGATCGGTCCTGTAGTATGAATTCCTGTCTGGTCCGCATTTTTCTATGATTTCCTCGTATTCCAGAAGCTTGGCAAAACATTTCTGGAGGCCGACCACTGCCTTCTCTTCCGCCGTGATCCGCTTCCCTTTTGATGGAACAGGAACGGAATCCATTTTCTTCTCCGACATGTATCCGTTCATCCTTTCGAGAAGAGACATGGAGGTTATCTCCGTTTCCTTCACGGTAATCCCAAGGATTGAAAGGAGGGACGATATCGTCGTCTTCAGTTTCTGCATTCGCTTATCCGGCTTCCATACGAACTTGTATTTGTTGGCATCCGCCTCGAGTTTCGTTCCATCGACGAACACCGTCGAAAAGATATCACCGAGTCTGCAGTATGATGCAATCGAAGCCGTAAGTCGATGGAAGATTTCCTCCATGTTCGGAAGAATGACTTCGTTGATGTATTGGCCGATCGTCTTGTAGGAAGGGACGTCATCGCCCAGTATGTATCTTGCCCTCAGATCGTATCGCCCGAAGTCTTCGATGTCCCGCAGGGTCATCTTCTTAAGAGAAAAGGCGAGGATGATGAAGGCAAACATCGAATAGGGATCATAAGGCTTTCTGCCTGCATTCGTCCTGTCTGCGAAGACAGAAGAATCAATGATCTGACCAACTCCGGATGATTCCAGAAAGGAGAGGAAAATGTCTAATTTCTTCTGTTCCTTCACATCCATCGGAAAAGAATAGAAAAAGGGACACTGCTTTATGGTAAAATAAGCCATGGTGATACCTCGTGAACAAAGGTATTCTACCAAAAACGGCTCAGGGTTAGACTCCCTGGGCCATTTTTTGACTTCTTTTGCTCCTTTTCACCGGCATCAAAGGCTGTTTCTGCAAGTTTAATTTCGTAACAGCCCCTTTTTGTACGCTTTTATTGAAATTATACGCTTTTAGAATCGCTCTTGAAAAATAGCAGAAATCAGAAGATAATTCTTCAATCCGCTTCAAGCTTTCTTATGATTTTTCGAAAGCCACTCCTGGATTTCCGTTTGAAGAAGCTCATACCCTATCAAAAAAGAAATATAACAATTATAAAAATAATCTGAGCACTCCTTCATATCAAAAGGAAATTGTGAAAAGAAGAAAAGCTCCTTTATGTTATAGGCATTGGCAAGACACGAAAATAATTCAGTAACCTCAGCATCATTCAGATAATGACTAGCAAAGATTTTCTTGATATGATCTTCGTCCGATCTTCTGCTGATTTGTTTGCTTGCTAAATTGAACACTCGGAAAATGCCCTAAAGCTGTTGTTCAAATTTCTGCAGCTGTTCCATGACAATACCATAGATCTTATACATTTCGTCTTTGTTGGTTACGCTGGTCTTTTTCTTGATTTCCTCGTTCTTCTTCTCACTGATATTCAACCCGTTTTTGTCGTAATAATATTCTTTCTCTTCGATCATTCTAAAAAACCTACTAGAACAATTTTGGTATGAGTGTATGATAATCCTCTGCCTAATTTAAAATTTTTATTGACTTATAGCACGCTTTTACCCTACTTCAAATTTCCAAAATCCTTTTGTTCTATTCATTCAAAAACACAGCAGTCAATCCTCTTACAACCAAAACACTCGAAACGCTCCATTTTCGCTTTGTAAAAATATGCAAATGCATAGAATCACAAAGTAGATATTGGCATCCGGACCGGCGCAATGATGTAATCGTTTTGCAAGAATATGCATTTGCATAGAATCATAAAGCAGAGAAAACATGAAAATGAAACAAATCAAACGCGACAATTATCTAAATCAAATCATCGACAGAAAAGAAAACGGACTGATCAAAATCATCACCCGGATTCGACGATGCGGTAAAAGCTATCTTCTTTTTGATTTATCTTGAACTCCCAGCAAATTTATACGCTTTAGAATTTTTGATGTAAATCTTTGGTGATAAAAGACGATATATTTGTTTGTGTTAAATCTAGATTAGATAATATCTCTTTCATTGAACTCGTTAAGGCATACTTTTGATTCCAAGTGCCATGAGTATTCTTATAAGCAATAAGCTTGGATATTTTCCCTAATACTGTTGCTGTTGTGTCATTTGTTGATGATTCATCAGTTTTAAACATACTCCTT
>DHKM01000011.1:0-205 GCA_002404835.1 Caryophanales bacterium UBA4694
AAAGATAGATTCCACCGAAACTCGGTAATTTGACAGTAACCTTGTATTTTTGGTTATGACATCCGGCGCCGGAAGTCTTCAAAGGCTCCTTATTGAATTGGTTCCAACCGCCATATTTACCATTGTCGGTATTGAGAATTTCATCATAGATACCCTCATAAGGGACACCGATGTCATAGTCCCAATAGAAATTCGGTGTCATGTT